>JAZDLZ010000076.1:0-13906 GCA_043801535.1 Pseudomonadota bacterium | reverse complement strand
GACGGCGGGTGGTGGGTCGGTGGCGCGCGGGAAGGCACGGGCTGAAGGCAACGGCGCGGCAGCGCAGGGAGAGCGGTGGGCGACGATGCAGCTGCCATTCCCGGTGGCAGACAGGCGAGGAGATGCGCCGGCGACGGATCGTGGCCAAGGTCGCACATTCTGCTCGAGCTGATCAGGGATCGAGGAGACTAGACGCGAGCTCCGCGCGTCGATGGCGCACCGTTCGGACGTGAGTGGCGGTGCTTCGCCTGATCTTGTGGCAACCAGACCGCCTGCCGCCTTGGACTCGTGCAGTGAGGAGAAATGTACACGACCGTCTCGATTCGTGCAGTGAGGAGATTTGCCCGTCGGGATCGTGCCGGGGTAGGCATGAGCCCGATTCCAGGCGAATCAGTCGGGATTTGGTCGATTCGCATCGAAAACCTGTGCCGGCGCGCCGCTAACCTCTGACGCTGCAAGACTTTTCTGTTTTCGGCGAGGATCTAACTAGAATAAACGAGCCGTACGCGGAGCAAATGTGCTCCGTGCTGGGGTCTGTTGGCTGGACGAATTGCTCGTCGAAGAACGAGTTGAATTTGCTCCAGCAGGTCGCCGTCGCCGCAATCGAGACTATCGACGATGTCGATTTCTTCCAGAATCCAATCGACATAGCGAGAAACCGCGTAGAAGGCCTGCTGCCTGCATTCTCCCGAGCCCTGCTCAGGGCTAGTGTCATCGGAGCCGGTCCCGACCCTCGGCCGCCCACGCGCCCAAGGCGCGTCATCCGAACCGTCAATCCTGCCGGTCGAACGACGTCCGAGATGACGTCTCCAAGCAAATACACTCTCTGTTTTCGCATACTTAGCCAAACGCGCAAACTGGTATCAGGCTTGCTAGGCGAGACGCTGGAGGCGAAAGTTGAAGACTTCCTTCCAATCCGTCGATCTTATGCAGGCAGTGCTGGGCTTTCATCGCGACCGTCATGCAGTGCTGTCGGGCAACTTGGCCAACGTCGATACTCCTGGCTATGTGCCGTTCGATCTGACCCTCGAGCGGCTCTCGCCCGATGCTCCTGGTAGCGTGAGCCTCAGTCTCTCTCGTACCGAGCAGGGACACATCCCAGCTTCTGCCTCTGAGCTACAGGTCAATAGCCATTTGGTCGAAGACCCGGTCCCGCCCGGCGCAGACGGAAACGCGGTTGGGCTGGAGCGAGAGCTCGCCAAGATCGACGCCAACCGCATCCGCTACGCGGCGACGGCGGAGCTGGTTTCTCGTCGACTGGCGCTTCTGCGCTACGTCGCCGGCGATGGCAGCGGCGGCTAACGGTTGTTGGGTACTAGACGCACGCTTTGAGGAGGAGGAGGCACGATGGACTTTTTCACTTCCATGGAGATTTCGGCAGCTGGGCTTGCGGCGGAACGAGTCCGCATGAACGTTGCTTCCTCGAACCTGGCCAACATCAACACGACCCAGACGCCCGCCGGAGGGCCGTATCAGCGGCGCGACGTGATTCTGATGTCGCGACCGGTCGACAGCGCCTTCGTCGTGGGCGGTCTCGCAGGGGGTCCGTCCGAAGCGGTACAGCAGGTCTCAGTCGAGGCGATTGTCCAGGACCAGTCGCCGCCGCGCCTCGAGTACGATCCGGAGCACCCGGATGCCGACCCCGACGGGAATGTCGCCTACCCCAACGTGAACATCATCGAAGAGATGGTCGACATGATCACCGCCTCTCGGGCGTACGAGGCAGGGATCACTGCCCTTGACACCGCCGTCTCGCTTGCCGAACGGGCGGTCTCGATTGGGAGGTAGTCATGGCTAGCCCCGTGTCCCTCTTGCCGTCCATAGCGCCCCTCGAACGACCGAGCGAGACCGCGATCGTCAATCCGGCGAGCTCGCACGGCCAGCCGGATTTCCAGCAAGCGCTGCTCGATGCGATCGGCGAAGTGAGGCATGCTGAGAACAGCGCCGAAGAGGCAGCTCTTCGTCTCGCAGCCGGCGATCCGGCAATGGGAATCCACGAAACGATGATTGCCGCGGAGAAGGCGGCAATAACCATGCGCTATGCCGTAACTCTGAAAAACCGAGCTCTCGAGGCATATCGAGAGCTCATGAACACGCCAGTGTGATAGCGCGCAACCGAATGCAGGTTGGAGCAGCAACGTGACGCAGTAACAAAGGAGCAATCGAAGGAACGTCATGGCTGGAGAAATCAAGAGGATCGCCGTCCAGGGCCGCACTTTCTGGACGAGCCTGAGCGCGGGCCGCAGAGCAGTGCTGGTCTTCGGTCTCCTCAGCACGATCGGGGCAGTGATGTATTTCTCCCTGCGCGACTCGGTCTCGACGTTCTCGATGCTCTACTCCGGCCTCTTGCCCGACGACGTCGATGCCATGGAAGGCGAGCTCCGCAAGGCTGGCATACAGTGCGAGCGCTCTCCGGACGGGACGGCACTCCGCGTTCCGGCCCAAAAACTATCGGAAGCCCGGATTCTCCTGGCTTCCGGCGGCTATCCCAAGAAGGGTGGGGTCGGCTTCGAGGTGTTCGACAAGCAAGGATTCGGCGCCAGCGGCTTTGTCGAGCAGATGAACTACCGCCGTGCGCTCCAAGGCGAGCTCGAGCGTACGATTGCCGGCCTGGGAGTTGTCGACAGCGCCAGAGTGCACATCGTCGTACCCGAGCGTACTCTCTACCGGGACAACGATTCCCAAGCCAGCGCGTCGGTGATGGTAAAGCTTCTTCCTGGTCGTTCGCTGACGCCATCCCAGACAAAAGGGATCGTCAACCTGGTCGCCTTCAGCGTGCCAGGATTGACCGGCGAGAAGGTTTCCCTGGTCGACTCGACCGGACGCGTCCTTTCCGACAGCGTGAACGAAGAGGGACTGGACGAGCAACGGGATTTCGAGGAGGCGCTGGGCCGGAAGGTGCGCACCATCCTCGAACGCGCTGTCGGCGATGGACATGCCGAGGTCCAAGTAACCGCCGAAATGGACTACACCAAGGAGAGCACAACCGAAGAGCTCTTCGACCCGGAGGGCGCAGTGGTTCGCAGCGAGCAGCGCACCGTGGAATCGGCGGGCGGAGCTGCGCCAGTGACCGGTGGTTTGGCTGGAGCTCGAGCAAACCTGCCAGGCGCGCCGGCACCGACGCCCGGAGCCGCAGCCGATACCGGGGGCAACGGAAGATCCTCCGAGACACGCAACTACGAAATCAGCAAGAGAACCCATCTCCGCCAAGGGAGTCGCCCCAAGCTGAAGAGGATCTACGTGGCAATTCTCGTCGACGGAGTGCCAGATCCCAACGCCAAGAGCAAGAAGAACATCCCAATCGTGCCGAGACCCGAAGCCGAGCTGGCCAAGCTTGCCGCCCTTGCCAAACAAACGGTGGGATACGACGAATCGCGCGGCGACAAGCTCGAAATCCAGAGCGCCGCGCTCTCTGTTCCCGAGCAGCCATTGGCCGAGACCGCCAAGCCCGAAGAAGAATGGCCAAAGTGGTTGACGTCGCCCAAATACCTTCTTCTCCTCAAAGGTGCTGGCCTGTTTCTGGCGTTGCTCGCCGCCATGGGAACAGTGGTGGTCCTGGTTCGCAGCATTCGTCTCCGCCAGGAAGAGACGGTGCTCCTGCCTGGACCCCGCCAAGTCCGCGAGCTCGAGGCTCAGATGGGTAGCGAACAGTTCCCGTCGCTGCCCGAGCCGCAGCAGCAACTGCTGAGCACACCGCCGTCCATGTCGCTTCCGGCGCCGCCGCCAGCTCCTCCCAAGCCCAGGGATCTGGCAATCGCGGCAGCCAAGCGTGACACGACCAGGACGGCGCGCGTCATCTCGTCCTGGCTCACCGAACAAGGCAACATTGGAGGTGCCACGAGATGACGGCTCCGCCGAGAGTATCCGGCCCCGACAAGGCCGCCTTGATGATGATAGCTCTCGATGAGAGCACGGGAGCGGATGTGCTTCGCTCCCTGAGTGAAGCCGAGATCCGCCGGCTGGCAGCCGCGGTCGACAGCCTGCCGTCCCTCTCCCCTGATGGTCTGGAGCAGCTCTACGAGGACTTCCGCAACACGCTCGAGGCTGGCATTCAAGCCCGCGAAGGAAGCGTATATCTGCGCGGCATCGCCGCTCTGGCCTTCGGCGAGGAGCGGGCCAAGCGTCTGCTGGCTCCGGCCGCGACCTGGACCGAGCCTCTCGAATACCTGCGCAACATGCGTCCCAACATCCTCGCCGAAACCCTGGCCGAAGAGCATCCCCAGGTTGGCGCGGCTCTCGTTTCCCAACTTCCGCGCCAGCAAGCGGCCAAGGTAGTGAACGCATGGCCAACCGACCAGCAGGCCGACCTCATGCGCCGACTCGCCGAGCTGGTCGAGCTACCGCTCGACGCCGTCAAGAGCGCTTCTGCTGCCCTGGCCCAGACCCTCGTCACCTCCGGCAGGATCTCCGATCCGGGGATCAACGCCGAATTCGACGGAGTCACCTTCGTCGCCGACATTCTCAACGAGATGCCGCCGGCCGAGACCGAGCGCCTCCTCTCCTCGATGGATGTCGAAAACCCCGAGCTGGTCGTGCAAGTACGACGGGCGATGTTCAGCTTCGAGGATCTCATCCGTCTGCCGAAACGGGCAATGGTCGCGCTCCTCCGCGAAGTCCAGGCCGACGACTTGGTGGTCGCCTTGAAGACGGCTTCGGAAGCCCTGCAGCAGCATTTCCTCTCCGCCATGTCACAACGCGCCGCCGAGTCGCTCCGGGAGGACATGATCGCCGCTCCGCCGCTGCGGCTCTCCGAGGTCGAGACGAAACAAATGAAAGTCGTCGAAATCGCGATGCGGCTCAAGGGCGAAGGCAAGATCGAAATCCCGACTCACGGCGGAGACAAGCTCGTATGACCGCGAGACACCTTCACGTCTCAGCAACGGTAGCAGCACGGAGCACAGATCAATGAGACCGCAGGCCCGTCCACTCTTCGCTTCCTCTGGACCCGCCCTCAAACCGCTCGCCAAACGGCTCGGCAAGGTCGAGGTCATGCCACCGCGCGACGGAGCGTGGCTGATGGGAGCGGCCGCTCCCTCGCCGGAGTCTTCCTGGCCCGAAGAAGAAGAGAAAGAATCTGCCGAAAAGCGAGTCGCCGCCGAGATCGAAAAGCTCCGCAACACCCAGGCGAACCTCGACTCGGTGCTGGAGCGGTATCTCGACGGCATAGCCCACCTCGAGCGATTCGTGCGCGAGCTTCCGGCGGAGCAGGCCAAGGAGACAGTCGAGCTTGCCTGTGTCATCGCTCGAGCCATCGTTGGACGGGAGCTCGAGCTCGATCCCGAGCGAACTGCTGCGCTCGTCAAGGAGACCCTCCAGCTCCTCGAGTCGTGCCGAGACGTCACGGTGCGACTGAACGAGGGGGATTTGAGCTATCTGAGGGAGCACCACCCCGAGCTGCTCGAGACGGCAGCGGTATCCTTCGTTGCCGATGACAGGCTAGAAACCGGAGGATGCATGGTCGAAACACCCAAACGGATCATCGACGCATCGATCGAAGCGAGGATGAGGGAAGTGCGGACGCGCCTCGATCAACTCCTCGCACAACCAGCGGAGTCCCCATGAGTCTTCGGCTCGCGAGCAAGGCTGCCAGTCTTCTGGGCGACATCGCTCAACCGAAAGTGTACGGCCGTGTCGTCCGCGTCGCCGGACTGATGATCGAGGCTCATGTTCCCGGAGCTTGCATAGGGGACATCGCCAGAATCGAACGCGGCGAGGGTACGGTCGACGCCGAGGTTGTTGGATTCCGAGGAGACCTGGCGATGCTGGTGCCGCTCCACGACGTCCGCGGCGTTGCGCCGTCGGCGGTCGTATCCCTGACTGGCGGCGGCGCCGAAATCCGGGTCGGCCGCGACCTGCTCGGGCGCGTCATCGATGCTTTCGGTCGTCCTCTCGACGGCAGACCTGCGCCGAGTCTCGAGACCGCGGTTCCCCTCGTCACCCCGGCGGTCAGTGCCTTCGAACGATCGCCGGTTTGCCAACCCCTCGAGACTGGAGTCAGGGCAATAGACGGTCTCCTGACGTGCGGCATTGGCCAGCGAGTTGGCCTTTTTGCTGGCGCTGGCGTCGGCAAGACGATCTTGATGGGACAGATCGCTCGCCAGACCAGAGTCGACGTGGTCGTAATGGGGCTCATTGGCGAGCGTGGTCGCGAGGTTCGGGAGGTTCTCGGCGACGATTCGCGGCGCAACGCGGTCGTCGTAGCCGCCACTTCCGACCGTTCGCCGATGGAACGTGCCCGAGGTGCGCTGGCTGCCACGGCGGTGGCAGAGTATTACCGTAACGAGGGCGCATCGGTGTTGTTGGTGATGGATTCCCTCACCAGGTACGCGATGGCTCTGCGCGAGATCGGCCTGAGCGCTGGCGAGCCGCCGGCAACCAAGGGCTATCCGCCGAGCGTCTTCGCCGCTCTGCCTCGTTTGCTCGAACGCGCCGCTCCATTGGCCAACGGCGGCTCGATAACGGCATTCTATACCGTGCTGGTGGAAGGAGACGACCTGGCCGATCCCGTGGCCGACGCTGCGCGCTCGCTGCTCGACGGACACATCGTGCTCTCGCGCGAGCTCGCTGGCCGCGGCTTCTTTCCGGCTATCGACATTCTGGCCAGCGCTTCGCGAGTCGCAGACGCAGTCATGTCGGCAGAGCACCGCCAGCTCGCCCGGCGAACGCGGTCGCTCTTGGCACGCCGGCGCGACGTCGAGGAGCTCCGTTCTCTTGGCGCCTACCAACCAGGAGTAAGCCCCGAAAACGACGAGGCGCTGCGCATCGGCGACGAGCTCGACAAGATCCTCCGCCAGCAGCCAGACGAGAGAACTGTCCTCCCCGAAGTGGCCCGCCTGTTTGGCAGCGCCATGGCAGCAGGAACAGGAGGAGCAGCAGCAGCTCCTGCGCCAGGACGGCCGACCATTCCCACCGGAATCGGAGCCAAGGCGGTGCGGCGATGACCGGCAGGCGCATGGCCGCGGTCAAACGCTTGCGCGGCGCCCGACTGTCAATGCGCAACGCTGCCGGAGGTCGTCTCGCCGAAGCCGAGGCCATCGTTCTGGCGGCGATGGCAAAACGCAACGGAATCAGAGAGCTGATCGAACAACTCAATGGCCAAGCGGTCATCCGACTGGTAGGCCCTATCAGAGTCAACGATCTACTACGCTATGCCGACGATCGCGAGTGTGCGCGCGCTGCCCTGGAAGAAGCCAGCGCCAGAGTGGCCCGCACCCAGGAAAGCGCCGCCGACGCGAGAGCGCAGCTGGCCAGCGCCGAGCGCGAGCTGCGCAGGGTCGAGCGGGTTCTCGCTCGCCTGGTGTACGAGCGACAGCGTGCCGAGAACAAGGCCGAGCAGGCAGTGCACGACGATGTGGTGAACTACAAGCACTACCTCGGCGGAGGAGTCGAAGAGTGATGAAAATCGGCAACACCGGAAACGACACCGTCTTTTCGCCCCACGTTGGACTGGGCTCGCCGCCTCCAAGCCAGAGCGATCGTTCCTTCGACAGCGAGGGGAACCTCCTCCGGGACGGGCAGAGCTGGGAGACCGTTCTCGGAGAGTACCGTGGCAGCAGCCAATCGCCTGCCTCGCCTGCCTTGCCTGCCTTGCCTGCCAGGCAGACCGGCGACCTATTGCCACCGGACAACAACATGCTTGCCAGCTGGCAGGATCGACTGGAGCAGCGGTGCGAGACCGACCGTTGGCCGTCGCCGCCGGCCTTCTCCGGCTCGGACCTCGACAGAGCGAACCGCGCCCGCGCCAGCGCCAGCGGCAATCCTGCGGACGATGTTTGGCGGACAAACGCTGGCGATCGTTTCGCCGAGAACCCGGCGATGGACCGAATCAACGACCACCGCGACTATGACCCCGGCGACTATGACCCCGGCCAACGGAGTGACGCGCCGTCTTCCAGCCCAGACGCGAATCGTGCCGAGGAAGCCGCGGGAATGACTGCCCGCGCAGTCCATGGCGCCTGTGGCGATGACGAGCCGAACAGCAGCGCAGCGACGATCGATGCCGAGCGACGCGACAGCGCGAACGCGGACCGAGATGCGAATGCTGCTGGCAGCGCCGCACCAGCCGCCGGAACGACGACCGGTTCTTCGACGAGCACCGCTGGCGCTGGACAGCCGGGAGTCGCCAACACCGCGCCGGCGACAACAGTTGGCGCCGGACACGCCGCGCACATCAGTGCCGCCGGCGCTACGCCAACCGCGGCAACGCCAATCGGAGCGCAAGGACGACAGGGGCAGTCGCACCTGCGTTCTCAGGCCAACCAGACTGGCGCCGATACCGCTGCCCAAGTCGTCTTGCAACGCCACGGGTTGCAGGGCAAGACGGCTCGCCAAAGCCAGAACGGTCACGCCCAAGCAGGAAACGAAATTGCAGGCGAAGTGGAGCTGGGCCTGGGGAGGGACCCGGGTAAAGCTGGATCTGGAGTATCCGATTTGGCTGGAATGGGGGCCCAGCAGACCGCCTCCGATTCCGCGACGAGCCAGACCGCGGCGCGGCCGGGTGCGCTGGCGGCAGGTGTTCTCGGACGGGGCGAAATCGCTCCTTCCCCACCGAACGGCAGTGCCTCGGCCACGAACAGCGGCGGAGGCGGAGGCGGAGGCGGCCTGGCGAACCAGCTAGGCTCGGAGTCGGGACAGAGACAAGCAACGAATCCACCGGACAACAACCCTGTACTGACAAGGCCGGAAGCCATCATGGGGAATCCCTCCTCGGGAGGCACCACGTCGACCGCCACCACGCCCGTGGCGTTGGCTGCCCGCGGTGAGAACAACGAAGGCATCGCCGCACCCGCAGCAGTGGAAAGGGTCTTCGACATCGCTCCGGCAGCGAGCACAGCGTCCAAGAAACAGACAGAAGCAGTAGGTCAAACCCTCGAACGAGCATTACAGCAGCTAGGCATTGGAGTCAGTGCCAACGCTGGCACCAGCGCCGGCAAGGCGGGGTTCGCGGAAACCATGGCCAAGGCAACGGCTGCCGCCCCATCGCCGTCCCTCGCTGCCGCCGAAATCGAGAACAACATCTTGCCAGGCTCGTCGGCGACGCGGGTCGAGCTGGTGCTGCCGGCCGCTGGACACGAGGCAATGCGGCTCGTGATCACGACCAGCGGGAACCGCGTTCGAGTGTTGGCCAGGGCAACGACCCAGGACTCCGAGCTACTCCTTGCCAAGGTGGCCGAGCTTCGGGCGGCGCTGCGCACCAACGGGCTCGAGCTCCGCGAGCTGGTATCCACCCCCAGCAGCGGTACTTCCCCAGACTCGTGGCAAGCTGGACAGGAGCGCCAGCCCAACGACCTTGCCGGCGGTCTGGGAGCGGAGTCCCAACAGGAAAGTAGCCGGCAGCCGGAACGTTTCGGCGAAGGCCAACAGCCGGCGGACGTCGAAGAATCATCGATTCGAACAACCAGAGCCTCGACCAGCTCGGCCAGTCGACCGATGCCGGCGCCGAGCGGAAACAACAGGCAGCGCCTCGACGTGGTTGCCTAGGAGGACGACAACATGCAGATCAACGGTCTGACCAGCGCATCCGCCAGTGACCCGACCAGCGTCGCCTCCGCGACCAAGCAGAGCCAGGACGAGTTCCTGCGCCTGTTCGTTGCCCAACTCGAGCACCAGGATCCCCTCAACCCGCAGGACTCGACGGCTTTCGTTGCCCAGCTCGCCCAGTTCTCGACACTAGAGCAGATCGTCCAGACCAACACCCGTCTCGAGGCAATCGAGGCAGAGCAGGCCACTGCCACTGGCGCCGCTCTCGCAGGAATGCTCGGCGAATCCATCACGGCAACGGCCGCTCAGTTCAGGGCAAGCGGTGTCCGCGAGGCGCCTCCCCCGCTGATGGTCGAGCTCGACCGGCCAGCTACCTCGGTGACGGTGAGCATCCTCGATCAAGCCGGCACCGTGGTACACCGGATCGACGTTCCGTGTCGTGGCCAGGGCCCGCTGGCAGTGCCGTGGGACGGTTGTCTGACGGACGGAACCCCTCTTCCCGAGGGAGACTACAGCATTTCCGTGAGCGCAACCGACGCCAGCGGCGCCGAGATTGGAGCGCACGCCGTGTTGCAGGGACAGCTCGAGGCAATCGTGTTCGCGAACGGAATCCCGAGACTCAAGTTTGGCTCGATGTTGGTGACACCCGGACAAGTACAAGCAATCGGAGAATAGCCGCGCATGACGGCGACGTCGTCCTGGACGCGAAACCACAAGCGGAAAGCAGCCGCGCTGTAGCGGCAGAGGAGCAAACCATGGCAATATCAAGTTCTCTCTACACTGCAGCCAGCGGACTGCAGTCCCACGGAGACGGCATTTCCATAGTTGGCGACAACATCGCGAACGTATCGACCATCGGCTTCAAGGCTTCACGAGCCGTATTCTCTGACGTGCTCGGCGGCACCGGTCCAAACGGTACCAGAATGGGCTCGGGCGTCCGTCTCGGCGGTCTCATCACCGACCTCAAGCAAGGAACATTCTTGACGACCGGCGGATCGCTGGACTTGGCCATCTCCGGTAGCGGTTTCTTTGTCATGCGGAACAACAGTGCGGCCCACTTCTACACTCGTGACGGGCGGTTCCATCTCGACAACACCGGCCATCTCGTCAACTCCAACGGGCTGAGAGTACAAGGCTACCCGATCTCACCGGAAGGGCTTGCCGCCGTGGCGCCAACCGACCTGCTGCTCGGCGGAGCGCAGAATCCCCCCAACCCGACCAGCCGTCTCGACGTTGGCGTCAATCTCGATTCGATGGCGACACCGCCGGCGAACCCCTGGCCGGCGCCGCCGTTCTCCGACTCGGTGCTACTCAATGACGCGTCGAATTTCGCCTCCTCGATAACGGTCTACGACTCGCTCGGCGCCCACCACCGACTCGACGTCTACTTCCGCAAGACCGGCGCCAATAGTTGGGAATGGCACACGCTGGCAGCGGCCTCCGAGGTTTCGGCGCCCGCAGCCTTGCCTGGCGCTGTCCTCACCGAAATCGGCAACGGCACCTTGACCTTCAATCCCGACGGCAGCTTGAATAGCGCGGTCGGCTCGATCGATGTCACCTTCGGTTCGGCCAATCCCCAGTCAATCACCCCCTCCTTCGGCGACCCGACCGCGGGCGGCGGCACCGGGTTCGCCGGCACGACCCAGTTCGCTGGAGCATCGGACATCAATGCCATCGACCAGGACGGTTTTGCCTCTGGCGCCTTGTCGGAGCTGTCGGTCGACGAAGACGGTGTCATCCTGGGACGCTTCTCCAATGCCCGCGAACGACCGATTGCCCGCCTTGCCCTGGCAACTTTCCAGTGCGAGCAAGCACTACGGCGGGCTGGAGACGCGCTCTTCGTTGGCTCGGTCGAATCGGGACAGCCGCTGATCGTGCCGGCCAACGAAGGCGGTCGCGGCATGATCTGCGCTGGCAACCTCGAAGCATCGAACGTCGACATGGGCAACGAGCTGGTGACTCTCATCGCCTATCAGCGAGCATTCCAGGCCAACGTCCGGACTATCACCACCGCCGACGAAATGCTGACCGAGCTGGCGCACCTGAAGCGGTAGCTGTCATAGCGCAGCCCGGCAGTCAGCCAGGTGGCAAACGAGACGGCAAACGAGACGGCGAACGAGACGGCGAACGAGACGACAAACGAAGCGAAGGACGAGTGTCAATGGTGCGACTATCGCGTCTTAACGGCGAGGAGCTGGTCATCAACCTCGACGCAATCGCGTATCTTGAGGCCACGCCCGACTCGGTTGTCACGCTCCTCAACGGACAGAAGCTCATGGTCCGCGAATCGATCGATGAGATAATTGGCCGAGCAAAGGCATACAGGCGTAGCATTCTTGTGGGACCAACGGTTGAAGGAGAAACTTAGGGGAGAGGCTCAAAGGAGAGGGTCAAGGAAGCACTCATGGATATTGCAACCATTGCCGGCCTCGCTGTAGCTATTGGCGCCATCCTGCTCGGACAGGCTCTCGAAGGCGGCCATATTGGCTCGATCCTCCAACCCACTGCCGCCATCATCGTCTTTGGCGGTACTTTCGGTGCCGTCGCCGCCCAGTTCTCAGGCTCCACCTTGAAGGCAACGCTGGTAGCGCTCAAGTCGGCATTCAAGCCCGAGCACAGTGGCTCCAACGAAACGATCGGGTTGTTTGTCAAACTTGCCAAACAAGCACGCCGAGACGGTCTGGTGTCGATCGAAAAAGAGGTCTCCGAGCTGAAGGAACCCTACCTTCGCCGTGCTCTCGAGCTCGCCGTCGATGGCACCGAATCCAAGTCACTACGCTCGACCCTCGAGATCGAGCTGGCTCGAGTCGAAGAGGAAGGCGAAGGGCCGTCCAAGGTGCTGGAAGCGGCAGGTGGCTACGCACCGACCGTTGGCATCCTGGGCGCCGTCCTCGGGCTCATTCACGTCATGGAGAACCTCTCCGATCCGTCCAAGCTCGGGGCTGGCATCGCTGTCGCGTTCGTCGCGACCGTGTACGGAGTAGGCTCGGCCAACCTGATATTCTTGCCTCTCGCTGGCAAGCTCAAGTCGCGACACAAAGAGAAGACCGTGCAGATGGAGATGATCATCGAAGGCGTCTGCTCCATCGCCGAAGGCGAGCACCCGCGGCTGGTCGAAAAGAAGCTCTCGGCATACGCGGAAAAGGGCAAGGGCGGCTTCGCCGAAGAATCCGGTGCTGGCGGTGCTGCACGAGAAGTTGCCTAGACGACCTAGACGACCTAGACGAGAAGACGAAGACAGTCGGAAGCATCGATGAAAGAAAGCGGACCACGGTAGTCGACAGAGGCGCCAAGCATGGCTCGCAAGAAGAAACCCGAAGAGCACGCCAACCACGAAAGGTGGCTCGTCTCCTACGCCGACTTCATCACCTTGCTCTTCGCGTTCTTCACGACTCTCTATGCCATCTCGACGGTCGACAGAATGAAGGCCGGCAAGCTCGTGTACTCGATGCGCACCGCCTTCAACGTCGAGATGTTCACTACTCCGAGCGAACAACTGGCCTATCAGGGAGTAGCGCAGACCGAGCCAATGATGATGGGTCCACCTGGCATCGGCAGCGAGGGAGGCAACGCGAAGGACGAGACGGGCGACGATCCTGAGAGCGCAGACGCTGCCGGGAAAAAGCTCGCTCAAGACATCCAGGCCATTATCGATAGCCTAGAGCTAGGCAAGCACGTCAACGTCAAGGTCGAACAACGCGGGATTGTCGTCAGCCTTGCCGAGGCTGGCTTCTTTTCCTCGGGAAGCGCCACGATCGACGACAAAGGGCTGGATCTTCTGAACATGATCGCAGGCCGACTGTCCGGCGAGCCGTACCCCGTGGCAGTGGAAGGTCACACCGACAATCAACCCGTCCGCGGAGGCTCTTTCCGTTCCAATTGGGAGCTCAGCACTGCCCGAGCCACCCACGTCATCGCTCACATGATCGAACGGAATCAGTTCGACGCGAGTCGCCTCAGTGCTTCGGGCTACGGGGAACACCGGGCGATCGGTGACAATTCGACAGAAGAGGGACGAGCGAAGAACCGGAGAGTCGACCTGGTCGTGCAGTACCGCAGTCCGGTTCCCGGTGGTCAGCAGCCTGCCAAGCCCTCTGCGACTCAACAGCAACCCGGCGCCCAGCCCCCGACACCCGACGGAATGCCGGCAGCGACAAAGGCGGCAGAAACCGACGCCGGGACTGCTGCGGCAGAAGCAGCAACGGCAACAGGCACCGCAGCAGCGGAAGTGGGACCAGCGCCACCAGCGAACGATGCTGGCCCTGGCAGCCACGACTCCAACCGGTGAGGGTGTGAACAAAAGCCGTTGGTTGTGCTGTTCCCTGTGCCTAGTCCCTAGTTCCTTGTTCCATTCCTCTTTCGAGGTGCTATTCTCGCCGCAGCAATCGGCGGCGCGACGGTGACATGGCACTCCAATGAATGGCCG
>JAZDLZ010000936.1:0-2575 GCA_043801535.1 Pseudomonadota bacterium | reverse complement strand
TGGTTAGATCTCGACATATCGGTCGACTCTGGGCTGCCCTCGTTCGTCGAGCACCACGAAGCCACCGTGATGCTTGTCATGCCCCCAAAGCACCAGCCAGCCCTCGGCGATTGCCTGTCCGAGAATCCGTTTTTTCGAGGCAAGGGAGGCCTCCACCTCGAGGTCGTACGCCATGATCACTGGCAGACGAACGTGGACGCTGGTCGGAACGACGTCACCGAGGAAGACCGCCTTCTCGGTCCCACCGCCGTCGATGACCACCGATTGGTGGCCGTGAGTGTGACCGGGCGTCGGTACGACCCGAATGCCGGGCAATACCTCGATCTCACCCTCGACGATGTCGAACAGGTTTGCCGCCAACAGGGGATTGACGTTGTCGGCAAGATAGCTGGCGCGATTCCGTTCGTGAGGATGGAGCGCGGCCTCGAGCTCGCGTCGCTGGACGACATGGCGAGCCCGCGGGAACAGAGGGACCAGGCGTCCGTCCTCGGTGCGGTACGTCGCTCCACCTGCGTGATCGAAATGGAGGTGGGTCAGCACCACCACGTCGATCGACTCGGGATCCACTGCCCGCTCGACGAGCGCCGTCGCCAGCGAACGGCCAGCCTCGAAACCGTAGATTTCCCTCTCTTTCGGGGAGTATTTGTCGCCGTTGCCAGTCTCGACAAGAAGGCGATGAGAGCCGGTCTCTACCAGCAGCACGTTGGTGGCGTAGGCAACTCGGTTTCTGTCGTCGCACGAAACCTGCTGCGACCAGATGGTCTTGGGAACTACCCCGTGCATCGCTCCGCCGTCGAGACGGAAAGTGCCCGCATTGAACATCGTCAGCATCTTGTCCCCGAGCTTGCGGGTCATGTCGTTCCTTTCTGCTCGCCGTTCTGCTCGCCGTTCTGTGCGCCGTTCTGTGCGCCGTTCTGTGCAATCGTTTGGCTCGTTCTTGCGACGAACCGGCGCTGCCGCCGCGTCACCAGAATGCCAATCGGCAGACCGGTCAGCGCTCCACTAGCGAGCCCAGCCGAGACGAGCCAGAACCAAGAATACATGGCTTGCGGCAGGATACCGAGCGGAGTCGCCACCAGCAAGCACAGCCCGACACCGGCAACTCCCATGGTGACGACGCCCGTGGCCACGCTGCCGGCTGTCGGCGGTCGTCCACGCTCGATCTGCTCGGCGCAGCGATGGGCAACGAGCCTGGCAGCTCCGCCGCCGGAGAAGAGCGCGGGAACGCCGGAAAAAGCCATCGTCGCGAAAAAGACGCCGTCCAAGGAGAAACCGCCGCCGTCGACCGACCGAGCTTCCGGCATCGCCATCACTGCCAGGGTTACGAGTGGCATCCCCAGCCCCAGTGCAACCAGAGCTCCCAATAGAAAGGACCAGCGGGGCGTCTTGCGCTTCATGAAGCTCGGAGATTAGTACAGGTCACCAGGAATTCGAGAGGATACTGGTGTGCACAGGAGGACCAGGGGAGACTTGGCTCGCCAAGACCTATACACTACGCATGGTGCTTCCGATCGGAGACGACAACAGGGATCGACGCCGCCGGCCGCTGGTAACACCCCTGCTCGTGGCCATCAATGTCGTTTTCTTTCTATACGAGCTCGAGCTGCAGGCCGGGTCGGCCAGCAGCCTGCAAGCCTTCGTCTTTCGCTGGGGAGTCGTGCCCTACGAATACAAGGTCGGCGCCGACTTGCCACCCTACATTTCGCTTCCGTACTGGACAACGCTCATTACCTCGTTGTTTCTCCACGGAGGTTGGTTGCACCTCCTCGGGAACATGCTCTACCTCTGGATTTTCGGCGACAATGTCGAGGACCGGTTGGGACGGTTGACGTTCATTGCCTTCTATTTTGGCACTGGGATCGTGGCGTCATTCGCCCAGATCCTGGCCGATCCAGCTTCGCAGATCCCGTCGATTGGCGCCTCCGGAGCAATCAGCGGCGTGCTCGGGGCATACCTGGTGATGTTTCCCCGCAAACGGGTCCGAGTGCTCCTCGCGTTCGTCATCGCCGAGGTGCCGGCCATCGTGGTAATCGGACTCTGGGCACTGATGCAACTTCTCAATGGAGTCGGAACGCTCGTTACCCGGTCGGTAGACGGTGCCGGTGTTGCCTATATGGCTCACGTCGGCGGATTCCTGGCCGGCGTCGTGGCAGCGCTGTTCTTGCGAGCCATCCGGCCTCCGGCACGCCGCCGCCCACCGCGAACCGTCTATCTCGATCAGCAGTGGTGATAGACTAGCCGCCATGCGCAGCAAAGTTGCCGTCCTGCGGGTCGCTCCCGACAGCGTGCTCGACGATATCGACCGGCTGTGCGAGCTCGCTGGACTATCAGAATCCTTGGCCAAGGGAACCACCACCATCCTCAAGAACAACATCTCTTGGCACATGCCACTGCCAGGAGCCAATACCACCCCGTGGCAGCTCGAGGGTACGATTCGGGCATTGCAGCGAGCCGGCTACGATGACCTCGTGTGCGTCGAAAACCGCACCGTGGTGACCAGCCCTTTCAAGGGCGAGAGGCTGAATCACTACCCGCCAGTGCTGCAGCGCCATCGAGTCCCGATCAAGTACAACTT
>JAZDLZ010000063.1:0-2984 GCA_043801535.1 Pseudomonadota bacterium | reverse complement strand
GACCAAAGACCGAGAACGGCCTGCGCTCCCTCGGGTGCCTTGTCATGTCCATCCGACCGAGACACGTCCACGTCGGGTATCGCTGACGCTCTGGTTTCGCCGCCATCGACGGGGACCAACGAGCAACGATCACACCCCCTTCCGTTGCGGCGCTTGACAAGCTCCTCGCTGGAGTGGGATCGGCCATCGGCAAACGTCGCCGCGACCGGGCACGGATTGCACCGCTCGCTGCGCTGCTTGTACGCCTGGTAGCAATAGCTGCCAATGCCGCCGGCGAAGCTTTCGCTGAAGCGACGGTTGGCCGCCACGATCCGGAGGTCGCGATCCTGCACCGTCACACAGCCCGGCAACGCCGCAAAGTAGGCAGGAATGTCGTTCGCCACGTTCACTGTTCACCCTCTCTCCCAAGTCGCGCTACTCCTTGCCGCCCTGTCCTGTCTCGAGGATCTTGCGCACGCTCAAGAGCAAATCCTTTTCGTTCACTGGCTTGGTCAAGTAGCCTTCCGGCGGTGCAACCGGACGGTCGTAGATGAGCCTTCTCAGCTCCGGCCTTCCAGTGACGATGCACACCCGGGTACTGGCGATAGCCGGGTCCTTGCGAAGTGCCTCGAAAGTCTCGCCTCCGTCCCTGCCTGGCATCGAAATGTCGAGAGTAACCAGGTCTGGCTTCTGCTGCCGAATGATGGCCAAGGCCTCGTCACCGCTCGTCGCCTGCTGGATCGTTGCGCCATTGTCTGCGAGAACCGTGGAAAGGAAGACCCGAGTATCGGGCTCGTCGTCCACCACCAGAGCTCGGTAGCCCGCCAGCGGTGCAGTGAACGCTTTCTCTGCCGGCACCGCGACCACCTTCGACGCGGGTACGAGCGCTTCGGCGACCAGATTCACGAGCTGGGTGACCTTCATGTCCAGCTTGTAGTGCTTGATGAGGTCGCTCAGCCCGTCCACGCAATTGTGGCAGGACGTCACTACCACCCTGGCACCCGTTGCAGCAAGCTGGTCGGCCTTCACCTTTGCCGACTTCAGCCGCCTCGGTGTGTACTCGGACATCGACATCGCGCCCCCGCCGCCCGTGCAGCAGTAGTTCTCGGCGCGGTTTGGCCACATCTCTCGGAAGTCGCCCACCACCAGGTCGAGCAGCTCCCGTGGCTCCTCGTACAGACCGCAGCTCCGCGCGTTGTTGCAGGAATCGTGAAAAGTGTAGGAGAGCTTGTTCTTGGACTTGTCTACTTTGATCCGGCCTTCCTTGATGTACCGGAGCATGGTGACGACCGAGCTCTCCGCCTCGAAATCCATGTCGAAACCCGCCCAGTTCGGTCCTTCGCAGCGCGTCGAGCGGTAGCCGTGACCGCACTCCGACATCACGAGCTTCTTGCCGCGGAGCTCTTTGACCTTCTCGTAGACGCGACGGGCTACCGTACCTCCGAGCGCATCATCCCCCGAAAAAAGCCCGAAGTTCGTCATGTCCCAGCCCGCGCACCATTCGGTTCACCACCGCGAAATCGACACCCATCGGGCAGTTGATGGTGCAGCGCCGGCAGTTGGTGCACTTGCCAAAGGCGATGTCTTTCAGCTGCTCGAGCTCCTCGTCGGTGTAGATGCTTTCGGCGTGCACCCACCAAGGGAAGACACGCCCTGTCCAGTCGTGGTGGCGCTTGAACAGCTTGCGGATCTGATCCGCCTTGTACGCTGGAGCATAGGTAGGGTCGCCGGGGTTGGTGAGGACGTAGTGGCACGCGTTCGTACACATCCCGCAATGCACGCAACCGACGAGCGAGCCAACTATCTGCCGGGATAGCTTCGTTGGCAGGCGCTCGAGCAGTTTCTGCGCCTTGTGCGAACGAGCCAGCGACCTGCCGCGATTCTCACCGGCTGCTGGCGGTCTCTGGTCTTGCACCGGCGCGTTCGCGTGTTTCTTCTTGTTATGTCACCCTTGATCACGCGAACAGTGCAGCCATTGATTGTCCTCTCGATCATCGCTCTTCCTTTCCTCCCTTCTGCCTAGCGCTCCCTGATCTGGCGCTCGCAGACCTCTGCGACTGCGAGCCCTCGCCGCCCCCCCGTCGATCAGCTCGGCGAAGCCGCGCTGCGCACCCGGACTGTGTCGCCCGCTTGGATGCTAACTCGACTGCCTTCTTGGACTCGACACTGAGCTCATTCTTCAACCACTCCGGATCGACCGCGTCAGCGAGGGAGTATCCGTCCAACAGATTGCGAATGCGAAGGGTGATCAGCGTCCACAGTTGGCGGCAATGACAGTTGCTCGATCGCGAGCACACCGCCGGAGCATCGACACACTCGGCCACGGCTATCGACCCGACGGCTGCCTCGACGATTTCGCGGATGCTGATACTCTCCGGCGCTCGGGCGAGCGATTGTCCACCTGTTCGACCGGTCCGTCCTCGCAGGAGCGACGCGTTCTTCAGCGGAACCATGAGCTGTTCGAGGTAGCGCCGAGAGATCCCGGTCCAGTTGGAGACTTCTTGCAGACTGACCGGGTTCGCGCCGTCGCAAAGGCGCGCCAGCTCGATCATCATCCGCAGGCTATAGCGTGCGCGTGTTCCCAGTCTCATGCGATCTGCCGTCCGGGATTCTCTTACTACTCCGATCGGAGTTTACGATCAAGGACAAACATTCGTTGGCAGGCGCCAAGTAGTGACGGATGCGGGCTCACCGCGCAGGCGGGCGAGAGCGCCTATCGCCCCTATTTCGTCGACGTTGCGGTGCGCGGCTCGGGGGTGGCCAGCAGTTGCCGCACGCCTTCCACGGCATCGAGCAGGCGTTCAGCGATATCATCGCCCTTGCGACGCGGGCCGTTCTCGGCCCTCTGTCCTCTGCTCCTAGTTCCTAGTTCAATGGGACGTTCCATAATCTGTTTATCGCCGCCATGCAGCTGATGGTTGCGTGGCAAGGAACAAGGAACAAGGAACAAGGGACTAGGGACTAGGGACTAGGGACTAGGGACCGGGAACAGCACGACCAACGGC
>JAZDLZ010000053.1:0-6150 GCA_043801535.1 Pseudomonadota bacterium | reverse complement strand
GCCGGGATCGCCCCATTCGGCATCCAGCCCCCACCCAATCCGATCCCTGGCCGCCCGGCAGGGGCAGAATTGCGAGCTCGCCGGCTCTCCCGAGGCTGCCGAGAGTTGCGAACTCCCCTGCTCTTGGTTCACAGCGATTGTGGACCAATGGTGCGTTCCCGCCTCAATGATTCCAACGTGTTGCAATCATTGTTAAACAGCCCCAATGCCCTGAACGCCCTTTCAGTTAACCACCGTCCGGGGCCATCCCGCTGCTCTCTGAGTCCTCTCAGCCGCAGAGAGCCACCTTTTGCCCTGAATGGCCCCGTCTGTGCGTTCTCCGGATTCTCGGCCCCGGCAGGCAGAGAGCGAGGGCACGAACGAGGGCACCTCGCAAATCCCCGCGAATACTTGGGAAAATCTGGCTAGGTCGCAGTGGTGACGCTTGGAGGGACGCTGTTCACCAACGGGTGGAGGGAGTTGGTGGGAGAGGGAATCTGGCTCCGCAAGAGCCCCGCTGCACGAGCTGCCAAAGGAGGCGGGGGTGAAGAGATTCTCTGCGCCAACTCTGCGGAGAATAAGGCGGAAAGCCGAAAGAGCAGCGCGGGAGAATCAGAGTGCGGGGGCAGGAGGCCCGGTGTCGGTGGTCTGAGGTTAGCTCAGGATACTCGTCAGCGGTGGCTTCATGGGCAGGCACCCTATGGCGTAGAAGCCGAAGAGACACTTGTCACAATGTTGCCGTTGCGCAACACGGTAGTCGTCACTTGTCGATTGGAGGGGTCCGTCCAGATGAACGACACCCGTCCCCACGGTGATGGGTCAAGAACCGTCACCTGGCGTCCACGGGCCGAGGCCAGCGCCACAGACAGCGAAGATGGATACGTTCGGTAGTACTGCGCGAGACTATCAATTGGATAGACTCCATTCTGACCAGGCAAAGGTAGCCGTGGTTGTGGCGCTGGGTGGTGATATTGAGGCCTTGCTATCTGCCGGAGTAGGTCGGCATGTGGCACCCCCTTTTGCTGTTCGAATATGTACCGCTCTGCATCGTTGCATTCATCGAAGCCTACGAGCTCGCAGCTCGAAACCTCGCAGTGTACGCGAGGGTCGATGGAGATATCGAATGTCCCATCCTCTTTCTGCTGGTAGCGGACCTCCTTGGTGTTGAGGATGTCAGGTCCTGTACACCACTTGGCGACACCTTGCACAAGAGCGCCTGGTGGAAGCAGAACCTCGGTTCCGGCGGTTTCGGTTAGATTCCCGCGGAAATGGAAGTCTCCTCCAACGATATGAATAGAATCGTCCGGTCTCCCCTTGTTTTCCTTCGGAAGCGTACACTTCCCTGTCAAGACGCTCGGGGAAACGAAAGGAGGATTGATGCCCCAGTCATGCGACGCAACGTAGCAGTTGTCCGGCTGAATCTTGATTTCGTAGTAGAATTGCGCGTTCGTTGAATACCGTTCCCACACTCTATTGTCCAATGGAGGCGGGTCAACTCTGTATCCGACTCTGTGTTTTCCAATGCACCATGGAGAGCCTTCCTCCTCCGGAGAGCATAGGGTGCCTTCCTCGCCAGGATAGACTGGGTCTGGACGTCCGGTTCTCGGCGTTTCCTTAGCCCGTTCTACCGGATGCCCCGGAAGCCAAGGCATACGCCCTCCCTTGCCAACATTAAAGGCTGTCTCAACGAGAGTAATGTCGTCAGATGTCCATGAAACATGGCTCAGAATCTCGTTCCAGTCGTAGCGGACGTTCTGCTCGTAGTAGAGCTGTATTGCACGTGTGGTGCCCATAACCACGTTCACCAATGCACGCGTGTTGTATTCTCGAACGAACTGCTCGGGATCTTCGCCAGCCGTGCCGCTCTCACCGGTTGGATCTACGTCGAGTTTGTAGTCGACGTTCGCTATGAATGTTCTTTCCGCCGCCTTTTCAACCAATGACTCGATTCCCCGAGTCGGCAAGTCTGGCATTAGCCCCGCAATTTGATTCTCCGCCATATCAGTGTCAATCAACCAACTAAGATTAAACAGTTCTTTTCCTTTCTTGCTAGTGTGATACTCGGGAATGGTCGTTCCGGTTTTTGGGTCCTTTCTCTCTGAATATCCGGCAAACTGCTCGAATTGGTCAAGAGCGTTTTCCTCAAACAGAATATGCTCAGGTCCAAACAACCGGCCGCTAACGTGTCCTGGAACTGCAACGTCCGCCATGGCGTGAATCAGCCGACCCAGGCTAGGGAGAACGCCCGGACGGACTTCCGCAAGCAGCACGTACCCATCCTTCCGATTTGCGGCGTATTTGAGGTTCGTTGGATCCAGGAAACCTGCCACACCATATGCTGCCAAGTTGTCAATTGGATGCCACCGAATATCAAATGCGCTAATACGGTGAACGTCGTTCTTTGTGATCGCAGAATGCGTTCTGTACTCTTCTGAAATCAACCGATCACTCGTTGAGCCCAAGACAATCATAGCCTCCGATGCCGCGGTTGGGCTATCAATCCAGACACCCTTCATCGATGGACAGAACGAAGCGCCATATTCTCCAAGAGCATTAGTGACTCTATTGGTTAGCGGATCTCCGTCATACCGTTCATTCCAAATCCAGACCGCACCAGCGGCCTCAATGCCAAAGACCCCCAACGTCAGAAACGCTGTTCCAAACTTGGCGAAATCGGCAATCTTGTTGTCCAGCGTCTCTTCGCACAATTCCTGGAGTTGCTGGGTGGTCACCGCCCGAACAAAACTGGTCGGTATTCCGAGGTAGGAACCATTCAGCATGGAGCTGTCTTTTGCCAAAGAATACCCGGGGATATTGTCGTGTTGCTGCATCCATCGCTTCTTGTCAAAGCTATACCCGTCGGCAGATTGGCCGTACAGCAAGAAATGATTGAACGCCGTAAAGGCGTGCCCGCCGATGTCATACAGATATTTGCCGGTGTATTTGGCGCTTTTCGAATCGTTGATGAGCATGACATCGCGGTAGTAGTCTACCGCGACCGATTCGTCGGCAAGAGGCCAATGCTCATCTCCAGTAGGTGATGCTCTCTGTCCTTCTCCGGCAGCGATAATGGTCACCGCCGCAAGACGAAGGCTCGGATCAGAGCTACGCATCATCCAAAGGAGTGCTTCCTTGGAAATGGTCTGATGCGCTTTGTCGCCATAGCCGAGAGCGCTATTGGGCAATGCCACGACAATTGATAGTAGAACCAGGAATCGCTTCATCCTCTACCTCCTCAAAGAGCATTAGGGCAGTGCTACTGAAGTGATGTGGTTGCGCCCACCAACGAACGCTGTTCCGTTTTTCGTAATAGCGATATCAAAGAGACTCTGCCCACTTGGGAATGTGAGCCAAGTGAGCAGGCCGCCTGTCCTGCCGTCCATCAAGGAAAGCCACGAATTCGTGGCGCCGTTTTGAGTGAGGACGAGCCGACATCCAGGCGCTACCGCAACCCTTGAGCCATAGCCACCCCAAACGTACGGAATGGCGGGAAGAGAAGAGCCATCAGTGAGACTGAAGACAATAATCCCCGTCGAGGGCATGTCAGCTTCATAGACACGATCGTTTCCAACATCGACGGCAAGGCTAATCCCCGAACGCCACTCCGCCAGCCACTTGAGCCGATTCTCGTTGAGGTCGAAGAGAAAGCCATGGTAGCGGTGCTCATCGTCAGACAACAAACCAAGCACGAGTCTGCTGCCGATGACGTCAAAAACCATGGCATTCTGAACGCGTCCAGTTCCCGAAAAAAGAAATCGTCGGGAGTTCTCACCGGTTTCTAGGTCGATCTCGATAACAGAAACGTCCGGGTTCACTACCGGGTCGCCCGTCAGGATTCCCTTGTTCGGTCTATCCGAGGCGACGACTCCATGGAACAAATGTCTATCCGTGGTGTTCGCGTAGGACAAAGAGTCCGGCGGAAGCTGCCAAAATGCTACGGTTTCCTGGTCGACTAGAGACAGCTTCACAATCGCTGGACCAGGCGACTTGCTATTCCATTGAGTGAAGAAGAGATAGCCATAGTCACCGATGACACTGGCGTGAGTAGGAATGACCCACGGCGACTCGGAAAACAACGAACGGAGGTCTATTTCTTTGACGAGCGTCATCGACTCGGTGTCAACGAAGCCGGCACGGTATTCTTGGGTGGCGTAGATGAGAGTTCGGTCGCTCTGCCCGAGAGCAATCGCCATCACGCCTTGATCTTTTAGCGCCAGAGTCCTGTACTCCAGCCGCGGATAGTCCTGCGAGTCGGCAGACGAGCTATCTGTTGGCGTACCGGGTTCGCCATCGCAGGCCTGGCATGCCGATATGAACGGCATGGAGCAAGCAAACAAGAACAGCCACCTCCCCAGAATCCCCGTGCTCCACCATTTCGGGCGGCAAGACGATTCCTCCATCATTCGGCGTCCTCCCTTCTTCGGTTTCTGGAATGCCTGCGAAGCTCCTCTCTCTCCTGTCTGAGCTGTTCTGCTCGCTCCAAGAGTGCTCTGGCGGTGTTCTCACGCGCAGTAGCTGACTCCAGCAAGTCCTGCTTGATCTGAGGGCTTGGTTCTTCGCGGGCTTGACGCAGGAACCGTTCGTATTCATGTTGATTGTGCTCGGCAAGCAGTGACGCACGATGGATCTGGTAGTCCAATTCGTACATGGCACGAGACTCTGGATTTTCCATCTCCTTGCGGGTCGGGCGACGGAAGTTGTTCATTTCGATGAGCGCCGGGCTTATTGGCGGCAACCCCTGCTCACGTCGCAAATCATCGAGGCTAGCCCTATGCACGAGGATCGAGCCCTCTGGAACGCTTGCCGGGTCAATAGCGTCAATTGCCTCTGCATCAGGCTCCGCATCGACATGCGGCTCGTCAACATGCAGACGTACTACTGGAGGGATCGGGGTCCGCGAATAACCAGCACTCGCGATCTCGCTATCGGTGTCGACGGGCCGGCGCAGTAGGAACAGCACTGCGACACCGCCCAGCACGACGAACGCCAACATCACTAGCCACCCACGGCGCGCTCGTCTTTTTTCCACGTCCAGCACCATAGTCTCTCGAAGTTTGGAAGGCGTGCGCTCCTTGTTGTCTTGTTGCACGCTTGAGACCTTATGGCACAGTTGGTTCTTGATAGCAATGGCCTATTTGGCAACCGCTTGCTCTATTGCGTGCCCTTTTGGGGTGCGTCCCCAAAGACTCGTGGAAAAGCGGACGGGAATCGATTGCGTTGTCAGCAGCGACGAAACCAATCCCATATTCGCTCGGCGGTCGGCGATAGATACTGGGCTACACCAGGCGTCGAGACGCGACGGAGTATCCGCTTAGAATCGAGGAGTCCTGCAACGCGGAGCCCTTCCCCCTCTGCTCACTCCAGTCCAGGCTGCGCAGCACCCGCCGCAGCTCCCTCTCGCTCATCGGCTCGATACCGTCGACTGACTCCGCCTCGAGGATTCGCTCCTGGATGTCCGGGGCGAGCAGCATCAAGTCCATGAGCTGGGTCACCCTGGCCCGGGTGAAGCCGAGCCGTCTGGCTACCTCGGCGCGGTCGCGGACGATGCCACGCTGGATGGCGTCTTCGAGCTTGTGGGCGAGGGCGAGCATGATGGCAATGCGGGCTGGCCGGCGGACTGGCTCGGGTGGCGGTGGTGGCGGCGGAGGGCGGTCGACGAGGATCTTGCCGTGGCGGTGCTGTATCCGGTGGAGCTGGCCGGTGAAGATGCGGAAGGCTTCGCTGGTCACGATGTTGGACTCGACGGTGGCTTCGATACTGACAGTGGCTGCTGCGTTGACGCTCATGGGTTTGCCTCCTCGATTGCCTGGCTGATTTCCTCGGCGCTGGGAGCGACGTCGGCGAGGAAGGCCTGGACGTTGTTGTTCGGCTCGTCGACGTCGATGCGGGCGACGATGGCCCGCACCAGGCGAGCGCGGTTCTGGTGGGTGAGGGTGTCCCACACCTTGTCGAAGTCGGCGAGGCAGCGCTCGACCCATTTGGTTTCGAGCTCCGTGTCCTCGATGAGGGCGAGGCGGCGATGGACTTCGCCGAGGCGTTGCTCGAGGCGGCAGAGCTTGTCGCCGGTCTCCTGGAGCTTGGCATCGAGCAAACGGTGTGTGGAGCCGGTGACGTTGCTGGCGACCTCGACGAGCCGCTTGCCCTCGGTCGCAACGGCGGCGATCTTGAACG
>JAZDLZ010000029.1:0-2227 GCA_043801535.1 Pseudomonadota bacterium | reverse complement strand
CAATCCAGTCGGAAATCGATTCTCGAATCACGCGCTCGAGACGCGCGATCGCCCATTCATTGTATTCGAGAGTATGATCGCACCCGAGCCAGCGGCGACCGAGTTGCTCGGCGACGACGAGCGTCGTGCCAGAACCGGAGAACGGATCGACGACGAGATCGCCAGCGTTGCTCGATGCCAGCACCAGCTTCCGCAAGAGCTCTTCCGGCTTTTGCGTCGGGTGCGGCGTCTTTTCGTTCATGCCATTGCACGTCGTCGGCAGTTCCAACACGTCCTTCGGTTTCGCGCCAAGCGGATTGGGTGTCCAGTCTGGCCGATCCGATGACGCGACGCGGCCCCTTCCGTATTGGCTCGTCTCCGCTTGCGGGTGCTCCGGGTATTTGAGCGTGTGCGCACCATAGGGGATGCGAACCTCATCGATGTTAAAGGTGAATGTGCGGCTCTTGCGCAGGTGCAAAATGCTTTCGTGGGAGCGGCCCCAATCGCTACCAAGGTTCGCTTTATTTTTGTAGTGCCAGACGAGCCAGCGACATCCCGCGAACAACGGAGCGACGCTCGATTTAATGTCCGCTAGAATTTCGGAGAAACCGCAGACGTAGAGCGTCCCCGTCGGTTTCAAAACCCGCGCGGCTTCAGTGATCCATTGCCGTGACCATTCAACGTAAGCGTGCATTGAATCGAAGTCGTCCCACTCAGCTTTGCGGATGTTGTAGGGCGGATCAGCAAAGACCAAATCCACGGACGCCGATTCGAGTGTCTTCAACCATGTAAGCGCGTCGCCGGCGTAAAGCTTTCCATCGCCGCATTCGTAATGAAGCTGCGGAACGCAGCTCGACGACTCGATCTCGTGCGTGATGCCCCGGCGTTCCAACACAGGCATCTCGATCTGCAAACTGGGCGCACGCTTTGTCGGCATGCGGCGAGTTCTATCGCGCCACGCCAACAGTTGCAACGGCTCTTATCTTAGACTGCCAGGCGCTCGAGGAGGCCAGCCTTCTCGGCGTACTTGGAGCCACAAGCGCTGCAACACGCCTGCTGTCCTTTGGCGAGCTCTGTCGGAAGGGGAAGGCGAATCCCGCACTGGCACATCCAGCCTTTCCGCTGGGCCGGCACTCCGGCCACCAGCGCATAGGCAGGAACACTGGCGCGGACCACTGCTCCAGCAGCGACGAAGGCGTATTCGCCAATCGTTGCTCCGCAGACGACAGTGGCATTCGCCCCGATGCTGGCGCCTCTCTTGACCAGGGTTTCCTTGTACTCGTTCTTGCGGTTGACCTCGGACCGCGGATTGACGACGTTGGTGAATACCATCGAGGGTCCGCAGAATACGTGATCCTCGAGAATCACCCGATCGTAGATTGACACGTTGTTCTGCACGTGGACGTTGTCACCGAGGACGACGTTTCCGACGAACACGTTCTGCCCGAGGACACAGCGGGCGCCAATTCTGGCGCCTCCCATTACGTGGCAGAAATGCCAAATCCTGGTGCCGTCGCCGATCTGTGCTCCGTCATCGACATACGCGCTCTCGTGCTTGAAGAATCCCTGATGGTTGCTCACGTGTCATCTCCGCGGTTTGCTTGCCGTCCAAATGGACGAAAGACTGACGTAGCATACGGCTTCCGTTCGCCTGTCGCCACAATAGCCTCGTATCTCGAATCATCCTCGTCTCGCAAGCGTGCTGCAAATGGGCTATTATCACCGCCGCTGGCGGCAGGTACCGTGCCTGCCGCCGAAGCGACCAGACGAGAGCAGACGAGAGGAGGCGGAATACCGATGGCGATTGCAACGACGATCAAGGGACACGATCTGTTTGCGGCACTCTCAGTGGACGACGTGAAGAGGGTCTCTCAGTTTTCGGCGACCAGAACGTACGAGATGGGCGAGTGGGTGTTTCGCCACGACGCGCCAGCTAGTCACGTCTTCATTCTTCTCAAAGGCAGCGTTCAGCTCAAGCTGCACGCCGGCACGAACGACGTGGGGATGGCGATCGCGAGAATCGAGCCCGGCTACCTTCTCGGATTGTCGGCGCTCTTCGGCGACACTCGCTACACCTCCGGCGCCCAGACTCTCGAACGTTGCGAAGTGCTGGCGATGGAAGGCAAGCTCCTGCGCGGGCTGCTGCAGGAGAGTCCGCAGGTCGGCTATTCGATCATGAATGCAGTGGCGAAGGGCTTCTGCGACCGGTACCTGGAGGTCCTGAGAAGACTGCAGGGCATTCTCGACC
>JAZDLZ010000927.1:0-2060 GCA_043801535.1 Pseudomonadota bacterium | reverse complement strand
GCATCGCGGCAAGGCGGATACCCTCAAGATTCTCGATTTCGGAATCGCCAAGATCATTGCCAGCGAATGCCAGGAGTCCATGATCCTGAGTCAACAGGGCGACGTTTTTGGTACGCCTGCCTACATGGCACCCGAACAGTGCGTCGGAGTTGCCTCGGACCCGCGCGTCGACATCTATGCTGCCGGCTGCATTGGCTTCGAGCTCTTGGTCGGTGAGCCGCCATTTCTCGGTCAGCCTAGCGACATGATGAGCGCTCATCTCACCACGACGCCCGAGCCGCCCAGTGAACGACGTCCTTCCGCCGCCATTCCGTCCGAGCTCGACGAGGTGCTGCTGCGCTGCCTCGAGAAGAGTCCCGACCAGCGGTTCCAGACTGGCCGTGAGCTGTGGGAAGCGCTGTCCCGGGTCACGCCGAGCTTCCCGAGTTGGGCGGGCAATACCAGTAGCAGGCGGATTGCTCGTCCATCCATTCTCAGATACTTGTTGGAAGAGCTGCCTTCCGAGGAAGCGGTAATGGCGAGCACGGCGCCGGAGATCTTCGATGTCTCGGGTTCCCTCCGCAATGCCTATGCCGAAGTCAGGCAACGCCATCAGGCCTGTCTCCTCGACGTTGCCATGGCGCTGTTGGATGCCGGAGCCGGCGATGTCCAACTTGCCATCGACGTGGCTCACCTTCAGAGCTTGACCGATGATCTGACCGGCGTGGAAGTCGACCTCTGTGCGAGCGAAGAGCAAGCGAGCTCCCTCGAGCAGGCGGCGCGAGCGCGGATAGCCTCGCTGGGGTTCTCGGCTGGCGAGCTGCGCTTCGAGAGAGGCAATGCAGGGCAATCCGAGAGCGCCTGCCAGGAGCTCGATTCCCAGATCAGAGAGCTCGAAAGCCAGATCGTTCGAGTCGGCTCCGAGCTCGAGCGCAAATTGGAGAAGATCTCCCAGAAAATGGTCGCGTTCCAAGCCAGGCAGACGGAGATTCAGCAAAGCATCGACGATTCCTTCACTTCGCTCGACTTTCTCGTTCATGAAATTCTGCCTCGGCTCGAAAGGCATCCACTGGTCGTGCTGCCAGCGGCACAATACCGTGCATCGACCGAGGAGCGGGCCAGGCTCGATCTCCTGAACATGACGCCAGTTCGACCAGTTCGACCAGTTTGACCAGTTTGAAGAGATGGGTGAAGCGCCGATGGAGCCAGTCTGGCGTCGGGCAGCGCCGACAAGAGCGTGCGGTTCGTTGAAAAACGTCGATGATAGGCAGGTCAATATCGGCATGGCGATGCATTGGCTCGGAAGACTCCGAGTCCGATGGGGGACTTCGGGTTGAATGAATAGCGACAAGAACGTCAGACCGCTGTTGCTCGCAGCGGATAGCATGGTAGACCACTACCAAGTCATCCGATCGATTGGCCGAGGCGGGATGGGTGAGGTCTACCTTGCTCGCGACACCAAGCTCGGCCGGCGTGTCGCGCTGAAGGTGATCCAACGGCGTCATTTGCCCTCGGACGCCCGCATGGTGGAGCGATTCCTCGAGGAGGCGCGCATCACTGCCAGCTTCAACCATCCGCACATTGTCACGGTATACGGGGTGGGCGAGCATGCGGGAAGCCCGTACCTGGCCCTGGAATTCGTCGAGGGTGAAACATTGCGGCAGCGGATGAATGCCGAGCGCATGGCAGCGAAGGAGGTGATGCGTATCGGGCTGGCGATCGCCCAGGCGCTGGCCGAGGCGCACAAGAACAGAATCCTGCATCGAGATCTCAAACCGGAGAACATCCTTCTTGCCAAGGACGGCCGACTGCGAGTGCTCGATCTCGGGCTGGCCAAGCTGCTCGGAGACAGTCCTGCGACGGCGGCGTCGGATGGCATGGCGGCCGGCGCGAGTAGCTCCTCTGCTACCGATGCCAACGATGCTGGTGCCTCGAGCGATGCTCTGGCCGCGATGGAGACGCTACCTTCTGCTGCCGCTCTCGAGGGCGTCGCGTTGGCTAGCACGCTTCGGCCGACAGAAAGGCAGATGGCTGCTCTGGCTGATGGCGAAGGAGAGACCCTTTCGGCTCCGCAGGATCCC
>JAZDLZ010001065.1:0-7942 GCA_043801535.1 Pseudomonadota bacterium | reverse complement strand
CCATCCCGATCACCCTTTCGACCAAGAAAGACGTGGCGGACGGCATCAAGACCGGTTCGGAAATCGCCCTCATCGACGATGAGACCGGTGATCTCATGGCCACCATGAAGGTGGAAGAGAAGTACTCCATCGACAAGGCCTACGAGTGCAAGCAGGTCTTCCGCACCGACGACCTGGAGCACCCGGGCGTCAGGAAGGTGATGGACCAGGGCGACGTCAACCTCGCCGGTCCGGTCAAGGTGCTCAGCGAAAGCTACTATCCCGAGCAGTTCAAGGACGTCTATATGCGTCCGGCGGAGAGCCGCAAAGCCTTCGAGCAGAACGGCTGGAAGACGGTTGCTGCGCTCCAGCTCCGCAACCCGATGCACCGGTCGCACGAGTACCTGGCGAAGATCGCCATCGAAGTGGTCGACGGACTCTTCATTCACCAGCTCGTCGGCAAGCTCAAGGAAGGCGACATCCCGGCTGACGTCCGCGTCAAGGCCATCAACGTCCTCGTCGAGAAGTACTTCGTCAAGGGCACCTGCATCCAGGGCGGCTACCCGATGGAGATGCGCTATGCCGGTCCGCGCGAGGCGCTGCTCCACGGCGTGTTCCGCCAGAACTACGGCTGCTCCCACCTGATCGTTGGCCGCGATCACGCCGGCGTCGGCAACTACTACGGTCCGTTCGACGCCCAGAAGATCTTCGACGAGATCCCCGAGGGTGGCCTGCTGCTCAAGCCGATGAAGATCGACTGGACGTGGTACTGCTACAAGTGCCGCGGCATGGCATCGGCCCGCACCTGTCCGCACGGCAAGGAAGACCGCCTGACCGTGTCCGGTACGATGGTGCGCAAGACCCTCTCCGAGGGCGGCGACCTGCCAGCCGACTTCAGCCGACCCGAGGTTCTGGAAATCCTCAAGGGATACTACGACAACCTCGACAAGAAGGTGGAGATCAAGGTTCACGGCTACGCCACCGGCGACGTCCCGGCGAAGAAGTAGCTACCTCGCCGACTGCCTCTCCCGACTCACAGCAAGCCCAACCAACCAGCCAACCGATATGAGGGATTCCCTCGTTTCTCGAGTGTGTCCCGCATCGCCCTTAACGTGCGCCTTTTCTTCGACCTGCCGACCTCGTAGAATCCGCCAAAGAGGAAGGGCTTGCCGTTGGTCAATCCACCGCATCAGCTCCACAAAGTGCTCGTTGTCCCACCCCTGCTCTTGCAGGAGGAGATCGGCCCATCCTTTCTCGACCGCTCTCAGTTCCGGGTGCGGACCGCTGCCAACGGCAAGGATGCAGTCGCCATCGCCGCTGCCTGGCAGCCAGCCGTGCTCCTGTTCAGCAGCCGGCTCCCAGACATGACCGCCAGTCAGCTCGTCGAGAGCATCAGAAGCCGGATCGGCGATTCGGCCAAGCTGATCCTACTCACCGACTCGGTGGAGATCGCCGCTGCCGGCACCCTCGACGCCGACCTCGATGCCCATCTCGTCACCCCGTTCGTGCCCGAACAGATCCTCGCCACGCTCGCCGCCGTTCTCGACGTCAACGTGCGCCGAGCGCCACGAGCACAGGTCCGCATCCTCGCTCGAGTGGAGACCGAGACGACCGAATCCTCGCCAGCGCAGCCGGCAGCTCTCAGCACCATCCTCGATATCAGCGAGACCGGGCTGCGGGTCGAATGCCCTCGCAACATGAGCATTGGCGACAAAGGGCGAGTCCATTTCGCCCTGCCTGGCTTGGCCAAGAAACTATCCTTGCCCTTCGTCGTCCGCGTCGTCGTCGACGAGGTCAAGGCCCACTACGGGGTTGCGTTCGTTTTCGACGACGGAGCAGCCGATGGGCAGCAGCACGAGCTCATTCGCTCATTCGTTGGCGAACGGCTGGTCGCTTCCAAGGGAAAAGGCTCCCTGCCCGAAACTGGCTGATCATCGGCGGGCCGAACGTCAAGGCTTTCAACCGAGCTACCTACGGGACCGGACGAGCACGTCGATACCCAAGCCCCAGATGTCGTCGAACATCTCGTGGCCAAACGGCCGATAGAAACGGCCGGCTACCACGAGTTTGCCAAAATCGTACTGACCGGCGAGATGAAGGGAGTGCAGATAGTCTTCGAAAGGACTGTAGTAATTGGTCTTGTCAAGCGGGGTGAGTGTCGATAGCTCGCCGACTATCGCAAGTCGAGGGGACAGACGAACGCCGGCGCCAACAACCAGACGAAGGAGCTGGTAAGACTCCGAGGTGTATCCAGCCTCGTATTCAACGGATACAAGGTGCAATCCTAGCTGTGCCTGCAAAAACAGCTTGCCCTGCTCGATTCGCGCGTCACCCTCGATGCGGACCGTTGTCGCGGCGGGCATATAGCGCTCATAGGCGTCAACCAGCCGGAATTCGGAGGCATACCGCGCAGCCTCCGCATCGAGCTCGTCGTCTTCGGATTCAATGTCCAGCTCGGGAGCCGTAGGGAGAGAGACAGAGACCCCGAATCCGATGCTCGCTCGGCGGGTCTGGTTTGCGGGAGAGACAAGGCGTATCCCGCCGGTGATATTGCCAAGAACAGCGGTATCGTGTTTGGAATACTCGCCTCCATCCATACTACTGGCACGGCGATCGAAATGAGCGAATGGCAAGATGCCAAACACCTTTAGCGAACGGCTCACTGGCAAATCGGCAAAGACGTCGAGCGTGGTGATATTGAAATCGTATTCCCCACCTGACCAACCCTGTTCAGACCAACTACCGTGCATCAACTGGACTCCGACTATCCTGTCCGAGGACAAGTCGCCCATGACGAAAGGTCGCATCGACGGTCCTGACGCTGCCGGCTGCACCGACGGCACCGACGTCGGAGCCGGTGGCGCGGAATCCGGATCCGCGAGCTGGGCGATCGCCGAGTTGCCGCTGCCAGCAGCGATGAGCAGCCCTAACCCCAGCGTCGCTGCGACTACGGGAGAAGGCGACGATATTCGATGTCGGAAGTGCATTTGCTCCCTCTTTCCTTCACTCACTGAAGACCTTGGTCGGCAGGTCGGCCCGGAAATTACGCGATGAGCCCAACCGAGATCAATCCCTTTCGGTGGCGAAGAGTCGATATGCCCAGATGGTGTAGCCGATTACCAGAGGCAGGAAGCACCCAGCCACGACGAGGATGGCGGCGAGGGCTCGCAGCCGCCCTTCTACCGGCGAGTGACGCAGCCAGCCGGGATGGATCGGCGGCGAGACTGTTCAAGTTGTTTTGCGACGGCGACTACGGCTGGCCTTCGACGTCGGCAGGTGGCGCTCCGAGAATCCTGGCCACGTAGGTAGATACTCCGACTGCCATCGCCAAGGCAATTATCAAGGACAGGAACACAAAGAGTCGGCGCCTCTTTCTCGTTCTTGGACTACCGACCGGAGCGAGGCCAGTCCAGGGAACCAGCCTCCATCCTCTCCAGCCACACCCAACGCAACGAAACGTTCGGAGCAGCGGGAAGACGGCCTTCACCGTTCTCTCTAGCCGATTGCGGGAGCGAGAACGAGATATGGATTCGTGACATCTGGGACAGGTGTCGGTCATCGGCCGGCGGATTCTAGCAGACTCTTCCGCCAACGGCTCACCAACGATCCAACGATCCTGATCCGGCGCTAGCGCCGCGCCTCAAGACCTCCCCTCCGCCCCGCGATCCAGGGGCGGCTGCGAGCTCTCTCGCTGCCCCCGTCGGAGGGGACTCCGACGGGTCCCTACCGCGCGGCAGAGCCGCCTTCCGCTCGTGATCACTACCGCCGTTTTGGGAACTATGTCCGAGGCCCTGATTGGGCTACCGCTTGAAACCGACTTGTCCGACTGGGGCTTTGCCGCCCTGTCTCTTGGAAACGGGTAGATTGGGCAGGGATTCGTGGCTGCCAAGCAGGAACAATCTCAGATCTGAGGGATCCGTGGTCTGGTCTTGTCCTGGCAGGGCAGGCCGTTCGCCCTGGGGATGGACAATGTGAGCGGTGACAACGACCAGGATTTCGGTTTCTTCGTGTCGATAGATTGTCGAACGGAAAAACGCCCCAAGAAGGGGCAAGTCGCCGAGACCAGGCACTTTTTCCACGGTTGAACGAAGACGATCGGAGAGCGGACCGGAAACCGCAAAGCTTTCCCCGTCGAGTAGCCGGATCGTGGTCGAGCTCTGCCGCTGAGTGATGCCAGGAACCCGTACTGACATGAGAGTAGTGCCGATTGACTCGTCTCGTTCCGAAGTACTGGTTGATAGCCTGAGCTGAATGCTATCTCCCACCACCGTCGGAGTGAAGCTCAAGAGGGCGCCGTACTTCTTGAATTCGATGGAGATTTGATCCAAGCCCTGCGGAACCAGGATGGGAAACTCTCCGCCAGCGTGAAAAGTGGCTTCCTGCCCACTGAGTGCGATCAGGGTCGGTTCCGAGAGGGTTCGAGCATAGCCACGGGCGGACAACAGGCTGAGAGTTGCCGAAAACGGGAACGGTGAATTGCCTGCCGACGAGAAAAAGAGGCTGAATGTCTCGGAAAGGGGCCTGCCGAGAATCGGAACCGTGGCAGTACCGGTAGTGGTAGCCATCGTAGCGTCGAGGGACGAGGAGCCAAGTGGCAACAGCTCGCCGGCGATTCCCGTCGATGGCACAACGAGCCCGCCAGCGTAGGCGTTTGGCTTGGCCCACAGATTGAGACCCATCTTGCGCAGGGCGGTGCGAGACACCTCGGCATAGGACACCTCGAGCTGTACTTGGCAAGCCCCGGTAACCACCAGCGAGTTGACCACTCTGGGAGGCTCGGTATCAGTCGGGGTAAAGCTACTGGCGAATCCCTCGATGATGTTGGTTGCCTGCTCCACATCAAGGGGGCTCTTGACTTCGCCAAGAATGTGAAGGGAGCGACCAGCTCCGATAACGCGCAGGTCGTTGCCGGTGGGAATGGCTTCCCGGAGCGTCTTGGTGATGGCAGCCACCGGAAAGACCACCCTTATCGCCAGCACAATCGGCGATTCCCGTCGCTCCGTCCAGATCGTCGCGGTGGTCTCGCCTATCCGCTTGCCTGTGACCAGGATTTGGTCGGGCTTGAACGGCGCTACGTCGGCAATCTCGGGAATGCCAACCGAAACCCTGGTGATTCCCTCGCCGAGCTTCTGGTAGTACGAGCTGTTCAGGGCAACCTCGACCTCCTTTCTGTCGGGTTCCTGGGCAAAGCTTTCCGACGATAGACAGGAAAGGAGAACGATGGCGCCGACCAGTGTCCTAGCGAGCGTGGGCATTGTACATCTCTATGCTGGAGGAATCGTCTGACGACGTTTCTTTGCCAGCCTGCGAATTCCTCGTTCTCCGTGACTTGGAGGAGGAGGATTCCGTCGCCGGCGGACTATTCGCCGAAGCTGGGCTGCCTGGGCCGGCCACCGCCATTCCCGTGGGACGACCCGTACGCGGATCGATCGCTTCGGCTTGCTCGGGTGGCAAAGGAGGATCAGCGAAGAGGAGCTGGGGAGTGGCGCCTGGCGTCGGGGTCATAGTCTCGTCCGACGCGTTTCTCAAGGCGAGATCGATCTTTCCCTCGCGCTGCGCCAGACTGACGATCTCTGCGTCTGCGGGGGTGACCTCGATGGTGACGATCGTGTCCGGGTTCTCCGTCTTCGCTTCCCCCTCGACCGCGGCCTTGCGGGTAACGACGTCGGTTTCCGCCTCCACCGCGAGAACCAGCGCATTCTCTACGGCAATACGCGTCGAGGCACCGGAGCCCTTCGGATCCTTGATCGTGGAAATGACGTCTACTCGTGCGCCCGGGTACACCAGCCGCGATCGGCCAATCGCACCGCTCGCTTCTACGGCTACCGCACGGTACCCGGTACGCACCAGAACAGCCAGGCCAGTGCCCTGATCCTGGCGGGCAAGACGAGCAACGACCACCGGCTCACCTTGAAGGATGCCGCTAGTCGGTATTGGCCTTTTCCCTTCGCGGAACAGATCCTCGATCTGCCCGACCGCACCGGCTGGCACCGACGACACTGGCCAGTTCACCACCTGCAGCGATTCCCTCTCGATCGGCTGTGCCGCCGGAAGAGGAATCTTCGCTACGACGACAGGTTGCACAGGCTCCTTGGTGTATCCGCGCGAGCTGAGAAGCTGGCCAACCAGATAGGCAGCAAGGGCCGCGCAGCCCAATGCCATCGCGGCAAAGCCAAAACCACCTACCCTCGCAAAAATGCCTTCTTGCCGAGTCGTCATCATTGCACCAGGTATGCTGCTTTGACCTCAACAGTCTTGGGAATGGCCATCTCCCCGAGGAGCTCACCAAAAATAATGGGAATGTTGCACCCTGCCGTCACCTCATAGACTTGAAAATTCTGGCCAGAGACTACTTGATTGACCACCTGGCCGACAACAGTCACGTCCGAACAATTGGCTCCGGCACGATCCTTGATTGCCTTTTTCACCACTGCATTGTCCCGGAGCGCGCCGTTCACTGCCGCGGCGCGAACCGCCACGTTCGTGGCCTCGGCAAGACTGTGTCTCGCGCCGATAGCCTTTCCCAGGTGAACCCCCTCGCACAGCATCAGGAAAAGCAGGGGCAAGATTAGCACGAACTCGGCTGTTGCTGTTCCACGTTCACGATTCCTCTGCGAGCTACACATGGAGCCCTCCCTGCCAAGCTAGCACTCCAATCGCCGCAAGTCCGAGCGCTACTGCCATTGGCACCCGTTTTGTCGGCGGACGTTCTTCCACTCCGGGAGGGCTAAGGGTCAGGAACGACGCCACGATATTGTTGGCAACCTCACGGACGTGCCGGCGACCTCCAAGAATCGTCATGATCACCGAAAGCAGCCCTCCCGCGGCAAGCCCGTACAGTATTGCCCACGCTACTGCCTTTGGTCCCAACCACGCTCCAGCGGCCATGATCAGCTTGACATCCCCGGCGCCCAGCCAACGAATCTGGAAAGGAACGAGCAACACCACGAAGCCGACTGCCGCGCCAGCTATTCCCCAAGCCATCGAAGCCAGCCCACCCACCGCCACTCGTACCAGCAAACCTCCAACGAACAACGCGATATTGAGCTTGTTTGGGACCCGTCTCGTCTTCAAATCGCAAAGGCCAGCGGCAACCATGCCTGTGCAGAATGCAATCTCGAAGATGTGGGGGGGCATGGTTTCCGCAAGGTACTACTTGTTGGCAGCGCCTTTGATGTCGTTCGACGCGGTGGTGAAATACGTCTTCAAGTTGGTTCCGACAGTCTTGAGGGTTGCGATCAAAGCCACCGCCATGAGGGCGAGAAGCAATCCGTACTCTGCGAAAGTGGCGGCGTCATCTTCAACCCAAAGGCGCTTCATTGTATCACGCATGTCATCCTCCTGATTGTTTCTGTTGCCGGTTTGGCGAATCGAACCTGGTTAGCTGCCTCTGCAATTGGTTTGCCAGCCAGAAACGCTCCAGGGAAAACACGAGCATTGCGAATGAATGCTTGAATAACGAGATGTTACGAACAGCGGGCAGATCGTCGCACGGTCCAGGTGGAGACACCAGGCCCTAGGCTTGACGACCCCAGAACGGCTTTTAGGGGGGACAACAGTCGCCTCCAAGCTGTCCCTTCCTCGATGGCGAGGCACCGAGTATTTCGGGCACCGACCATTTCTCGGGGCTCTTGCTTTACAGTTAGTAATCGTGCTCGTGCTCGAAAATACTGCGATTTTGTCCCGGCCAAGGGCAGTATTCGGGTGAGAGAGTGTAAAGCGAGTTTGACCGGTCCCCATTGTGGCGAGAGAGGACGAGCACGCACCACAAGGCAGGACCCCGGCGAAATGGTCGATCCCCTCGATGACGACGACGGCCAAGCCAGGTCGCCGTCGCAAAACAACTTGAATAGTCTCGCCGCCGATCCATCCCGGCTGGCTGCGTCGCTCGTCGGTAGAAGGGCGGCTGCGAGCCCTCGCCGCCCCCCCCTCGAGGGGACCACGGCCGGGCCCCCCCCGACAA
>JAZDLZ010001063.1:0-2903 GCA_043801535.1 Pseudomonadota bacterium | reverse complement strand
CGTCGAAACGCCGAGAGAGCGTACAGGACAGCGTCCGGATGGTGGTGCTGGTGTGTTCTTGTGCCGGGCTCGTCGTGGTAACGAAGCACACGGACCTGTGAATTCTCCATAATTGCAACGTAGTTGTCCGGATCTGTAATCGTTGGGTCGTCTGCTGTAACGTCAGCATTGGACGATGGAGGAGTCATCTCATCCTGTGCATGCACTGCAAATGAGTGCTCAGACACAGGCGTCGTTTCCGTGGCTGTAGAGGAATGTGCTGTGCATCCTGCAAAGGCTCTGACATCCTGACAAGTTTGTCTCGCTACTTGGAATTTCCGTTCAGTCCCGGGGGAGGCCGGCCCGAGGGCAGATCCTGACGGGTCGGACGCGGCGCCAGACGAAAGATCACCCGCCGCTGACCATCAGTGAAACGAAGACCATAGGCATCGAGGCCGACCAGGCCTTGGGACAGACGGGCGTGCGGCTGCGGCGGCAACGGTAGATCCAAGATCACCTCGACCTCTCCGTCGCCGAAGCGAACCGTGCCCGGAGCACGAATCAACGCCTCCAATGTCCGGTTTACTGCACTCTGATCCCACTCGGCATCACTTGGAGCCAAAGCAAGCCCAAGTGCGCTCAACAGCCACCGGCGACCATTGGCCAGCAGGTACTTCAACGGCTGGATCAACGAGCGGTTCGTCGTCTTCAACCACGCCCGCTTGGCCTCCGGCTCCAGCACGATTCGCGGCACCTTCGCAGGTTGTTCGGACAGCTTGTGAGCGAGCAGCCCCTCTTTGAACTCTGCCACAGTCTGCCTGCCCCGTACTCGAGCCTGATCCTTGCGGGAGATCGGTTCGATCCGACCCAACTCTTCGAGCTCGGTGCGGACCTCGCTGCGCTTCTTCAAGAGTTCGACTCGGACCGGATTTTTCACCGGTCGATCATCGGGCGCTCTGCGGGCCTTTCCCCGATCGGCCAGTCGGTCGATGTGGGCGAAGGACCGCGCCGCCTTGATGTCGTTTTCCTGGACGCCGCGTACTTTGCTCAGCATCGTCATCGCTTCGGTCGCACTGACGGAATCGGGAAGGTTGGTCATCGCAGGCACCAGCGCCTCGCCGTCACGACGAACCAGCAGACGCGCTCGGTGGTTCTCGCCCAGGTCCGAGTGCTCGAAAGATTGCTCGCCGACTCCGTCATGCGGTGGCGCGATCGTGGACAGGTCGGGCAACTTGACCGTTGCCGGTACCCAGGCCACGTAAAAGACCTTTTCCCGGTTGAGGACCTCGAAGGTCTCGAAGCAAAAGCCGCCCCGATCGAACCCCAACACTCTCGGCTCTTTGACGCCCTGTTCGTTGCCCAGCAGATGAGCCGACGACAGCAGGTGTTCGTTGAGCTTGTCACCGGCGCCGACCTCCAGGCCTGCCCAGATAAAGCCCTGCTCGTCGTGGATCAGTACATCGCTCAGGCCTCGATGGGCCATCCGGCGTTTGGTATCCCACCCCTTGTCGATGGGCTCTTTGCCGAAGTAGGGCTTGAAATGACCATCGACGCCGAAGATCCTCGGCACCCTGGCCACCGCCTCCATCAGGCCGCTCAACAGGGAGGCTCTCAGAGTGATGGGGGTGAAGGTGGCCACCATCTGGGCGATGGCCCGGTGCAGCGTGCGGACGCTGGGGCTGCGCTCGAGGCCGAGGACCACACCCAGGGCGCGGGCGTCACGCTCGTGCATGGCCTCCAGCGAGCCCAGTCCCGAGGCCCAGGCCGAAAGAACCGCCGCGACAGCCTGAAATGCGTGGTACACCGACTTCTCAGGCCGCCGGACTCCAGCGTCAACCAGGCTGCGCAACAGCCCCAGCACCTGGACGGCGGCGCAGATCAACAAGGTCCCGGCATAGCGGCACTGATGCTCGGCCGGCCCTGCGGGCAGTGGCTGTCCGGGCAGCAGCTCTTCGGGCTTGTCCTGCGGGACCTCGGAGGTCGGCTCGTCCGAAATCTCGGCAGACTCGAACTCAACTGGAGCCTCGCCCTGTGCCGGTGCTTCATCTTGTGCGAGAGGCTCGTCCTCAGTCAGGGCCTCCGCCAAGGCTTCGACGAACAAATCGGCCACAGGCTCGTCCTCGGCAAGTGTCTCAACCATTGAGGAATCTTCGATTGTCAAACCATGGTCGTCACCTTCCGGCCCCTGTGTCTCTACCGAGGATTGGTCGATGCCGGTCAGAGTCTCTTGCTGAACCTGCTTGGGGGCAGAAATCCCTCTCAGAGCCCTGGCGGTACAGGGGAGAGATGTGCCGAGCTGTTGAGCGATTTTTCGAAGCGGGAGCCCTTGCCGGCGGAGCCTTTGGGCGAAACTGAGTCGAGTTCCTGAGAGCTTTGACTTGCGTCCTGACGGTTGTCTGAGCAGAGCCTGATGCCCGCCGAGTCCGAGGCGTTTCCTGACCTCGCTGATCCTTGAGGGACTGGTGTGACAGAGTGCGGCGATGGTCTTTCCTTTGAGTTTGGTTTCGAGCAGGGTCGCGATGGTGAAGTCTCTTGCGAGGGTGTCGGTGAGGTCGAACCCCATGACCGGCCATCCCTGGAAAGCAATTTCGATGTGGTTGCCGACACGGCAGCTCCCGATCCCCCCGTCAAAACCCTCGATGTCGAAGCTGAGCGATTTCACGTTCATGATGAGAGTTCAACGCTCGGCGAGCCTCTAAAATTCCAGGAAAACCGACACAAACGACACTCGCGCAATGCCTTGAAATCATTGAGGAGCCTCGGGAGGTGTCAAGATCTCAGAGGCTCACTCGCTCTCGTTCGAGTGTCAGACGCTGGGTGGATTCGGCCTCGAGCTGACTCGACAGCACGTGTGCTTCGGCCTCGAGCTCCTCGATCTCTTGCTCCTCCTCCGAGAGGCAGGGATCCTTGTGCTGGAGCGCCTC
>JAZDLZ010001056.1:0-3068 GCA_043801535.1 Pseudomonadota bacterium | reverse complement strand
GCTGAATATCCGCTAGCCAGATCGGTTCCGATGAGAATGCCGGCACTCACTGCCCATCAACATACTAGATTCTCAAGCGATTTGGGCTGACGGAATATCTAGACCAGACGAGGGAATGGCTCCGGGTCAACGCGACCCTGGTTAGCGCCCCGATTCCAGCCGCTCATTCGGACCGAAAACTGGCCGCCAGCCGACACCGGTGCTTTGCCGGCGGCAGCGCCTGCGCCGGTACTCCTGTCTGCCACACCACTGGCACGTTGCTCCAGATGTCGTCCAGCAGCGCGCAGTAGTCCTGATAGAGCGTGATGAGATCGATCGCCCGATAATCGCCGACCTCGGTGGCGGCGTAGAGCTGGCGGGTCGCGCTGTCGACGAGCAGGTGAACGATCGGACCGTGTAGCTTGAAGTGGCGCAGTCTCTTTCCCGTCTCCAAGCTCCAGATACCGAGATCGCCGCTCGCGTAGCCGACTACCAGCGTCTGGCGGGGGCCCTCGCTGATCCGCTCCACCGCAAAAGGCAAGGTCTCCTCGAAACTGATGCCAGGCCTGGCAGCTACCGCCTCGACCGGAACCACTGGATCCACTGGATCCACTGGATTGGCGGGATCGACGGGATTGACAGCACCAATCGGAAGGAGCTCGATGTCACCGGTGTCATAGCCCACGACCAACAGGCGTCCGTCACCGGCCAGAGCGAGCGCGCTCACGCCCTGTTCGACGGGCATCCTGGCCATCTGGCTGCGGTTCTCGCCGTCGAGCACCACCACGCTCCCGTCGCCGGCAATCAGGATGCGCCCTGCTTGATAGGCGACCACGCTCGCCTTGCTGGCAAGCTCGCGGACGCTGGCACGAGCTTCATGACGATCGTCATCGCGATGCTCCAGCAGGAAGACCCGACTGTCCGCCAACACCAGGCAGCTGTTCCTGGTTGCGGCAAGCTTGGCGATCGCTGATTCCGCACTGCTCGCGGTCTGCGCTCGCTCCGCCGGAGCAGCTATCTCGCTCGGCCTTGGCGAAAGTGCGTGGCCAGTCATTTCTCTCATTGCTGCGCTGGCGAGAAGTCGGTCTGCGGACATGCTCCACAACTGGATCTCGTCGTCGTAGGTGAGCAGGCACAAGAGGTCCCCGCCGCTGGCTGCTGGCGAGCCGTCCGCCTTGCGGTCGGAGGCAGGATTGGCGCTCGCCCTGTAGCCAGCCGGAGACCCTTCCGACACCCGAGACCTCTCGCCGATGCTCTCGCCGGTACTCTCGCCGCCCGCGACCTGCACCGCCAATCGGGCCTTCTCTGCCACAATCCGAAGCCAGGACGGACTGACGCCCCGCATGTCTCCTCGACCCGGGATGCCGTCGGCGGAGCTCCCCTTCGCTTCCATGTCAGCAAGGACAATCGACGTCGTGATGGCTTTGCCACGATCGAGCCAATCCCAGCCACGGTGGGTGAGAATGCGCGGCGGCGAACGTAGCAGCAACGGCGCTCGCCAGTACGGTCTGCCAGTGGCGACGTCCCAGGTACGCACCGTGCCGTCCTGACCACCGGTTGCCGCCAGCTTGCCGTCCGGGGAAAAACGGAACGCGGCGACGTCGTGACGATGACCGCGCAGCGCGCCCTCTATGTCGCCACTGGCGAGGGCATAGATCCGGGCGACACCGTCACTGCCGGGAATGCCGAGCAGCCTCCCGTCTGGACTTGCTGCGATACGCCACACTCGCCCCCCCTGGTTGACCAGAATGCGAGAATGCCCACTCGCAACGTCCCAACGCCGGACAGTGCCATCGTAGCCACTGGAAACCAGAGTGCCGCCGTCGGAAACGAAGGCAACGCTCCATACGGGACCTTCATGCCCGCGTAGCTCGGTCGTGAGCCGCAAGCTCGCTCGATCCCAGACAAACACCGAGCCGTCCACACCTGCGCCAGCGATCGTATCTCCGTTGGGTGCGATCACGGTTCCGACAATGGAAGTTCTTGCGCGGAGCTTCCCGCTCTGCGAGCGAGTCTGGACATCCCACAGCAGAATGTGGCCGTTCGCGTCGGCTGATGCCAGCATCCTCCCGTCCAGACCAAAACCGAGGTCCCAGACTTGGGCGCCGTGGCGTGGTGTCAGCTCCTCGCTACTCCCGGTGGCGAGGTCCCATATTCGAACGCTGCGGTCATGGCTTGCCGACGCGGCAATATGGCCACTCGGGTGTACGGCTACGGCAGTCACGGTGCCGTGATGCCCCGTCAACAGCGTTCGCTGCCTGCCCGACATGGTGTCCCACGCACGAATGGTCTTGTCATCGCCACTCGAGACGATAGTCTTGCCATCGGGCGCGAAGTCCAGGGCTGATACTCCACCCGAATGGCCTCTTTCTCTCGCCTCGCCGACAACGACACCGACCTCGACGCTCCACAGTCGCACCGTCGCATCGTGGCTGCTCGATGTCACCCATCGACCATCGGAGCTGAAGACGACCGAAGAAACAGTGCCTCGGTGATTGCCGACCACAGTGCTCGTACCAGTATCCACATTCCACAGCCGCACGCTACCGTCGGCGCTGCTGGAAACTACGTGTCTACCGTCCGGGCTGAGCACGGTAGCGGTGACCACGTCTTGATGACCGCGCAACAATGCCAGCTCCTTCCTGGACTCGACACTCCAGAGTCGAATCGCCCCGTCAAAGCTACCAGTAACGATCCACTTCCCTCCCGAATCGACGGCAAGACCGTAGATTGATTGCTGTCCGCTAACAACGGTCGTTCCGGCGCCAGTCTTGACATCCCACTGTCTTACTGTGCCATCTCTGCCAGCGGAAAAGAGCTCACCCGTCGGAGCGAACACAACTCTGGTCGCGTACCTCTCGTGCCCGCGCAATACCATCCTCTCCTCGCCACGACCGACGTCCCACAGCCGCACGGTGGTGTCGTCGCTGGCAGATGCGAGCAACTGCCCTGCGGCATCAAAGGCAACACCAAAGACCTGGGCACCATGACCAATCAGCTCTCTGACGCGGCCCTGTGCCAGGTCCCACACCACAATCGGGCCCGAATCAGTACCTGCCGCCAGATACCTGCCATTTGACGAGAACGCA
>JAZDLZ010001042.1:0-2235 GCA_043801535.1 Pseudomonadota bacterium | reverse complement strand
GTCTTACCGAATGCTCCCGGCCTAATTACAGGAACGATTAGTGTTCACACGAAGGGATTCGGCTTTGTCCGCTGCAAAGATGGACCCGATGTCTTTGTCCCCCGCCATTTAATTATGGGCGCCGTCGACGGAGACACCGTGGAGGCCGAGGTGAATCCCGTTGTTTCTGCGAAAGGCCCGGAAGGACAGGTAATCGCCATTTTAAAAAGGAGCCGCACCCATTTGGTTAGGAAACTCCTCGGGCGTACAAATCGCGACATCATCACACCTCCTTTTTTCATCTGCGGCGGATCCTACTTGTCTGCACTTTAACATCGACCGCATTCGCCAGACCTTTAGAAAAAAAATGGCGCGATGCACGCCAGGCTAGAAAACGTCGAACTCGATCCCCGCGACGACCCCGATGCGAGCCAACACCACTCCCTCCGGCAGGTCGCTCCCGGCAAAATACGACACGCATCGTCCGTCGAGACACAGAGCCACGCCCGGCATCCTTGCCAGGCTCCAACATGCTCCGACCTCGAAGCCGACGCCAAAGAAACTGTAGGGGGCAATAAAGTAGTCGACAACCACGGCCAGGCGCGTTCGTCCCTTCTGCGCCTTGCCGCGAATACCAACCTCCGCACCAGTCCCGAGCCGGCCGCCGATCTCGAGCAGCATGCCGCCGAGCATGCTGATCCGCGGTTGCTCGGCGATCGCTCTCTCTACCATTCCCGAGAGAATCACCGAAGCAGGACGGAAGGTTGTTCCGCTGCTGCCGCCGCCGATGAACAAGCCACCGGTGGTCCTGACGATTCCGCAGGCTTCGATACAACCTCCGGCCCCGGCCCCGGCCTCGGCTCCGGCCTCGGCCTCGGCATCTGCCTCCTTTGGCCAGAGCGCGAGTAGGCAGGCTGCCGCCATGGCCAGCAATGCTGGTTGGAGGCTGCGGGCCTGCCGCTGCCGAAGGATTCCCGGAAAAGATGGCACGCGTGGGCTCAAAGCAAAGCATGTGCCGAGCACTAAAGTGGATTCAGCTCAAGTAGTTACGACGAGTTGCAACGCCACACGAACCGTGGCGTCGGCAGTCTTGGCGGCCTTCGCCAGCCAGCGCCACAGGGGATCTTCCCGGGATCTCACCCTACGAGCTCAAGCCGTAGAGCAGAAGGACAAGCCGATCCATGGACGCGCCCTGGGCCATGAGCGCAGTGCTGGCGTTGAGACGGATCTCGCTCGCCACCAGGTTGGCGGTCCCCTGGGCGATGTCGGCGTTCATGATGCGATCGCGCGCCTGGGTCAGCGTTTCGACCCGCTCGGAGAGATAGCTGGTGATGATCGAGGTTCGATTGAGCAGGCTGCCTACCTGCGTCTGCGACGACGATACCTTGGAGATCGCCGAGTCGAGCAGGGTGATCGTGGTGCTGGCCGAGCTCTGGGTGAGGATGTCCGTCCCCCGCAGGCCAAGCTGATTGCTGCCGACCCCGCTTATTGCCACGTCGAGGCGACTATTCCCGGAGGCACTGACGTCGATCTGCATCGTCAAGGGCCCCTGCCCCCCAGCATCCTCTCCCCTCCCCCCGCATGTAGTGGTGCCGATACCAGCTCGATCGGCTCCGGTGTCTTTGTTGGAAACGACAAAGAAGGTCCCCTCCACTCCGGCGACCTTCGACGTCAGAGTCAGGTAGCCATTGACGTCCGAGGCAGTGATGAATTTGCCAATGACGGTCGAATTGTTGATCTGGTCGATGACGCTGGCAATAGTGCTGTTGTCGGTGAGGGCGATCTCCTTCTTGGTGTCGGTGAGCCCGGAGAAGAGCACTCCGTCGAAGGCCAGGGTCTCGGCGTCCTTGAGGTAGGTTGTCTGGGCGGTGGAAGCCGTGACCTGCGCGGTGGATTGCGCATCCACCGCCAAGTCCTGGCCTACGCCGGCGCTCGGCGTCGTCGAGAAGCCGCTCTGGTCGCTATCAGGTGACAGGCTCGATTTCACGGTGAAAGTGCCGAGCGCGCCAGCCACGCGCGCGGTGATCGTGAGCTTGTTCCCAGTCCCGATCGACGCCTGGACGTATTTTCCAGCAGTGGAGGCGTTGATCGTGTCCACCACCGTTTGCTGGGTCGTCACGTAGGCGTTGTCCAGGGTAACAGTGAGAGTACCAAACAGCGCTCCGGTGAAAGTGAGCGTCTCGTCGTTGTCCAGGTTGGTGGTCTGCGCGGTCCCGGCAATGACCTGGGCCGTGGTGCTCGCTGTCGAGTCCGACG
>JAZDLZ010000919.1:0-3166 GCA_043801535.1 Pseudomonadota bacterium | reverse complement strand
GTCCCACAGGCGCACGGTATTGCAGAGGCCGCCAGAAGCCAGCAGTGAGCTCGATGGGTGGAATGCCAAGCCGTAGATGCTCTTGCTATGGCCTTCCAGTCTTCGCGAAGTCCCAGACGCCAGATCCCAAAGGAACAGTGGTCCAGTGTCCGTGCCGGCGGCGAGAAGACGGCCATCGGGAGAGTAGGCTACGGCGCGCACCGCACTGTCGTGACCGCGGAGGGTCCGCACCATGCGAGTCGAGACGTCGAACAGATAGACCCTCTTGTCAGCCGAAGCAACCGCGATCTCTCCGCTGCTTGGCGAGATCGCGATGTCGTTGGCCACACCTGGAATCGAGAAACGGCGCATCATCGGATCGTTTGCCAGACGCCACCACAGAGCTCTGGCCAAGGCCGAGTCGTGGGTTTCCAGCGACGAACGAAGCTGGGCCCTGGCCTCGAGAAGATCCTCGCGAAGCAGAGCTGCGCGCGCTCCTTGCACCTGCGCCTCTGCTCGTTGCGTTTCTGCCTGATCCTTCTGTCTGCGCGTCTGTCTGGCTACCAGCACTGCTACCAAGGTGATGACCGCCAAGATGGCCACGCCAATGCCTGCCAGCAGTCGGCGCCGCAGTACTCGGTGCCGCTCTCGGCGCTGGCCGGCAGCCAGAAACATCTGGACGACCGCGGGCGGCCTGCTGGGCAGCCGCGCCAGTTTTCGAGCAGCATCGTGCAGCGCCTCGCCCTCCCACACCTCCACCGCGCGCTGTCCTCTCCTGTCCCAGAGCGCCGCCGCCTGGCTCACTTCTGCCAGAGCCTGCAGCTCTTCCTTGCTTTCTTCTAGCCACTGTGCCAGGCGATCCCATTTGGTAATGAGCGACTCGTGAACGAGCTCGATCACCGCCGCCTCTCTTGGACCGTCGCCCCGGCCTCGCCTCATTACCAATAGCCGCGCCTGTACGAGTCTGGAGAGGACCTCCTCGACCGCGGATCCCAAACCGTCGACGGCAGCCTGTAGCGGAAGCACCTTCCTGGTGCCTTCCGGAGTGACCAGTCGGAGCAGGAGCTCGCGCGCCTGCGCGACCTGGTCCGGTGACAGTCCCGCCAACACTCCGTCGGCGTACTCCACGAGAGCTCCAGTCACTCCGCCCATCGCCTGGTGGGCCGATCTGGTGAGCAATCTCCGTTCCCGATCGCGCCTCTCCCAGAGCATGGTGCCCGCGAACTGGAGCAGCGGCAAACACGCTTGCTCGTCGCGGACGGCTGCAATCATTTCCTCGATGAGCGCCGGGTCTTCGTAGCGGTATCCGGCAGCCTCGACCGGACGCAGGAGCACGTTCCGGAGCATCTCCAGTCCCGGCCGTCGCATCACGATCATTCGGCTGAGCGCGTTGATTGCCTCCGTTCCCTCGGCTACTCGGATAAGGAAGTCGTCCCGGATCGTGAGCACGACTCGCACGGGATCCGAGGGATCCTCGGCAGCGCTGCACACCGCTTCCATAAACCTGCGCCGCGTGTCCGCGTCGTCGACCAGCGTATACACTTCCTCCATCTGGTCCACGAACAAGAGAATCTTGCTGCCCGAATCGGCCGCCTCCTGATGAAGGAGAATGCCCAAGAGACGAGGAGACTCTCGAATCTGTTCGGCCAGCGGCTTGGCACACGCAGCGATCGCCGGTGTCCCCCCGTCCTCACCGGCGGGCGTCGAGCCGGATCCGAGCTCGGGTCCGAGTCCAATAGGTCCGAGTCCAGTCCCCGCCGGCGGAGCATTGAGAGTCCTGTCTCCTCTGGTCGGCGTGAAGACTGCCGAACGATCCATCCGAGCGAGCACAGAGGCAGCTGTAAGGGCGGTATGTTCTGTCCTCTGGATCGATGTCCAGGTTCCGGACGTGACATCCCCCTGGCGCAGGCGGGCTGCCAGGGCAGCGAACGGATCGCCCCCAGGACGGATGGATAGCACCGTCCACGAGCCCTGTTCGCGTAGCCGCGGCACGACTCCAGCCTGGACGAACGAGCTCTTTCCTGCGCCTGATGGTCCGACGACCGGGAGCACTGCCTGCTCCCTGACTGCTTCCAAGAATGCTGCGACCTCGGACTCTCGACCGAAAAAGAGATCGCTGTGTCGCTCCTGAAAGGAAAGCAGGCCTCTGAATGGGCACTCTTCGGCACCCAGTTGGCGACGACCGGCTAGCAGCATGTTCTCGAGGCTCTCGGCTATCGCAGCGGCAACCGGCCGCTGCGACGGGTCCTTCTCGAGACACCGATCGACCAGATCGGAGAGCTCTGCTGGAATCTGCCGCGCGACACTGCGCAGGCTCGGCGTCGGATCCGAGGATGCGACGACTACCCTCAAGGCGTCCGGAGCGAAATCAGCGTATGGACGCCGGCAGCCCAGCATTTCGTACAGGACGACGCCGAGCGACCAGATATCGGTTGCCTCGCTGTCGGGTTTTCCCAGCCAGCACTCCGGCGCCAGATACGCCGGGGTACCGCAGACGAATCTGGGCTCGGTAGCTTCGCCGTCCGCACGTTCCTCGCAGTCGATTGCGGAGAATTCCGCGCTGGCGCCCATGGCCTTCGCCGCATCCCTCATTGCCCGGGCGATGCCGAAGTCGAGTACCCGGATACAGCCATCCTTGGCCAAGACCACGTTCTCTGGCTTGAGATCACGGTGGAGTATCTGTCTTCGGTGAGCTTCGGCCAAGGCCTTGGCAATCGCCAATCCGATGCGTGCTGCCTCTCGTTCGGCCAACCGCTGCTGCTGCATTCGCGCCCGCAAGGTCTCGCCTTCGACGTACTCCAAGGCGAGATACGGCCGGCCTTCGTACTCACCGACAGCGTACACGGTGACGATGTGCGGATGATTGAAGCTTGCCGTTATTCGAGCTTCACGGAGGAATCGGCTCCTCGCTTCGTCCGAATCGAGCTCACCCGGCTGGATCAGCTTGAGCGCGACCCGCCGTCCCAGCACAGTATCGCGCGCCAGGTATACTTCCCCCATGCCGCCACGACCAAGAGGTCGTACCACCTTGAAATGGTCCACCAATGTTTCGGCGGCAACGTGGCAGGCTTCCACTCCCATTAGAACGGACGCTGACTATAGCACGGTTGGTTGGCGATTAACTCTGGGCTCGGTCAGTTGGAGACAGAGTTTGGTTGCGGCACAGGCCGCGCTAGGGTAGATAGAG
>JAZDLZ010001002.1:0-5567 GCA_043801535.1 Pseudomonadota bacterium | reverse complement strand
CGATTGCGGAATGCGGCTCGCCGTTGATCGAGACGATCCCGAGCCCCACGTTGGTCCGAACCATGATGCTACCCTTGCCTTCGATCCCGGCAACCTTCTTCAGCAGCTCGACGGCGGTCGCTTCCAGTTGCTCGGCAATGGCGGCAGCAGTCGGTCCGTCCCGAAGCACCATCTCGTGGCGGGCACTCTCCCTGCTTCTCAAGTCGAGCCTGCTCAACGCGATGGAGAAACCAGCGCCAGCGCCAGCGCTACGTCTCGATACCCGGCCATAGACAATGTGATCGGCACCCAACTCCTTGCCGATGGTGCTCATGCAGCTCGCACTCTCGTCGAAACAACCGTGGAGTAGCTTCATTTCGGCGAGCTTGCGTGGTTGGCCGGGGATCAGTTGGTATGCCGTGCCAGAGAGCGCAGCGCGTTCGCGCAGCCGCGTTGTCATCTCCTTGGCCAGGTTGGCGGTAGCCTCTTGGGATCCGGCATCGCCCTCATCTTCCCAGTCCAAACCAAGGATTGCCAGCCGTGGTCTCGCCAGTGAATCAGGCACATATCCGCAAATAGCGGCGCATGCTGCAACGATTGACAACAGCAGGCGCAGACTCATGGCACACTCCTCCGAAGGGAATCAGTATACGCCTACGGACGGCCGTAATCCACGCAACGGACGGATTGATCCGGATTGATTGGTGCTCGACGGGCGGAAACTAGCGAGCTAGCGGTTGCGCTTGCGATACACGTAGCCCCTGAATCGGAGGCGCTCCTCGCCGCTGGCCTCGATGCGACGGAGCACCTCACCGACTCCCGCCAGCGGTCCGACCTCCACAGCTTCGTCGTCGGACATCGGCATGAATTCCAGCCGGCCACCAGGGATTTCGGCGACCAGCTCGCCGTTGGCCGCGCTAAAATTGGCCTTCGCCATGCCGGATTCCACGTCGCATCCGCCGACGAGCTCGTACTCGCCTAGTCGCTCGCGCCACTTCCCGAGCTCTGGCACTCGTGAGAGTCGTTCGCCGATAAGGAGGTCCCGATCGCCCATGGTGGCAACGATGATCTCGCGCCCGGCGAGGGTTCGCCGCGAGATGGCGAGGTCGCTAAGAGGACCCAGGTTGACCCTGTAGATGCCGAGCCACTTGTACTCGAACCCGAGCTTGCCGTCCGCCCGCGGCACCAGCCTGAGCTCGCGCCCCTTGAGCCTGACGTAGAGGTGACCGTCGCGCTCATACACGCGAATGAGTCCTCGGATGGTAGTGTAGTCGCCGACATACTCCCGCACGGTAGCGGAAGCCAGGGGGCGCTTCGCAATCTCAACCTTGGGCCGCTCCCTTGGCTCGGGCTGGCGAATGCCCGTCTTCACCTCGAACGCAAGCTTCAGCGCCTCGATCGCGATGCGGTTCACCACGTCGCTGCCACCCATGGAGTTGGTCAGCACAATCACGCCGAGCTTCTGCTCGGGGAGGGCAGAAAGATTGCCGAAGAACGGGGGCAGAGCTCCGCCATGACTGGCGATGGGGCCCGCCTTCTGGATGCTCGACTCGTCCAGGAACCATCCGAGGCCGACGTGGAACCCGAGATCCAGCGGCACCGCATCGTTCTGCTGCTTGAACATCTCTGCCAGCGATTCAGCCGATAGGATCTGGCGCTCGTCATAGCGGCCGCCGGCAAACACCATCTCGAGGAACTTGCTCAAGTCGGCGACGCTCGAGCTCAGCCCGCCTGCTGGCTCATTGCAGATGCGCAATACCGTGTCACGCGCTACCTTGCCCTCGATGTATCCGCGCGACATGAGCGGCGATGCGGACGGCCCGGGATCAAACGACGAGTTACTCATCCTCAGAGGCTCCAGCAACGAGGAACGGATATGGTCCACAAAGGACTCTTGGGCAATGTTTTGAATGGCCGTGCCAAGCAGGGAGATGCCCTCGTTCGAGTAGGAGAGGATGAAACCAGGGGGATAGACGGCGTCGCTCTCCTTGAGCACCGTGACGAGCTCATCGGGCGCCTCTGAATCCGTACCCTGGGGGTGCCGGAGATCGCGCGGGAGACCCGAGTGGTGAGTCATGAGGTTGCGAGGCGTGATGGCACCTGAAAACCGGGACCTGATGGAGAAGTCTGGGACGTACCGCTCGACGGGCGCGTCGAGGTCGAGCCGACCCAGGTCCTTCAACTGCATCGCCGCCGTGTCGGTGAAGAGTTTGGAGACCGAGCCGACGCGGTACACCGTGTCCGGCGTAGCCTGCACGCCCCGCTCCTTGTCCGCGTACCCGAAGCCGTGAGCCCAGACGACGTGTTGGTCGTCGACCAAGGCTATGCTCATGCCGGTCACCGAGTGTTTGTTCATTTCGTAGCGGATCAGCTCGGAGAGATACGCGATGGTCGAGGTGTAGTCGCCGCTGGACAATGTTGCCGGACGAACCGGGGCGTGGGCGCAGGTCCCGAGAAGCAAGACGACGCTCGAGAGTGTGAGCGAGGCGACCACGTGGTTCCGGTGACGTGACGACGCGTGGGCTACCACTTTGGGGGGGCCATCGGCAGGAATGGCAGTTACTATGCACGGGCAATTGTTCACTTGGCTGGCCAACGCGGGGGTCGTGATTCTCGCAACCTTTGGTCTCCTTGCGATTGTCGCCCTTGGCACCTCAATCAAACTGGTGGCAGGAAGACCTTGGGGTGCTAGGAGCCTGTCGGAATAATAAGCGAGTAAGCTTGGATCGCGATGCGCGTGCTTCCAATCAGAACGATCTCTGGCCGAATCGTGCTGGGATTCTCGGTGCTACTATTGACCTTCAGCGCTGTCTTGGCTCACACAGTCTACGAGATGGCGGATCTGGGACGGGAGCTGCGCTTCATCCGGACTGCCTACCTGGAGATCTCGCTGCACGTCGCCGAGCTGCGGACCCTGCAGGGTGGCATCGTAGACTATCTCGACGGGCCGAGCCTGCACCGACTGTGGATCAACGGCAGCCGCGACGCCAGACGCAGGCTTCTCGGGCAGTGCTCGACTCTGCTTTCGACGCTCGAGCCCGTTCCAGGCCAGCACGCCGGCCACGTCGCCCGCATGAAGAGACGAATCGAGTCGTTTCTCGAACGCCACGAGGCGAACACTCCTCTCTACGAAGTGGTGCTGGATCCCAAGAACGCCCACGAGGAGACCAGTCGTTCGCTGGCATTGCTGAAAAGAAGCGAGCACGTTCTCCGTCGCGATCTGCGCGGCTGGTTTGCCGAGCTCCGCAACGGAGTCGAGCGCACCACTGCCAAGCTCCAGGAAGCCGAGGAGCAGGCCTTCCTGGGGGCAGTCGTGCTTGGAGCGATAGCAGCGTTCGTGGGCCTGCTCGTCACTGTCTGGGCGGTCCTCACTCTTCGACCGATCACCCGTCTGCGCGACGGGGTCCGCCAAGTTGCAAGAGGAGACTATCGAGAACGGATTCAGGTCGCCGACGATACCGAATTGGCAGAGGTCGCTCACGAATTCAATGCCATGGCTGCCGCCATCGAGGAGCGCGAACAAATGCTGGTACGCTCGGAGAGATTGGCCGCTGTCGGAAGAATGGCTGCCGTCATCACCCACGAGATTCGCAATCCGCTGAGCTCGATCGGACTAAACGCCGAGCTCCTCGAAGAAGAAGTGCGTGGACACCTGGAGCTGGAAACCAAAGGGACCGAGCCCAGGTCTTCGGGCACCGAAGAGGCTCTTTCTTTGTGCCGCGCGATTCACAAGGAGATCGATCGCCTGACTGCCATCACCGAGGAGTATCTTCGGTTCGCTCGTCTTCCCGGCCCGCGACTCGAGCAACAAGAGCTGAACGAAATCGTCGAAGAGCTGATCGCATTCCAGAAGGAAGAGCTGACGAAGGCAGGCATTACGGTCGCAATTGCCGCTCAACCGGGTCTGCCCGAGGTGGCTGTCGACGGAGCACAGCTCAGGCAAGCGCTCCTCAATTTGGTTCGCAATGCTGCTGATGCCATGGCAGGCGGTGGCGGTGGCGGTGGCGGTGGCGGTGGCGGTGGATTGCTGACGGTGTCGACCAAGCTGATCGATGACAGCTGGGTCGAGATTCGCATCGAGGACACTGGACCAGGAATAAGCGACGAAGTGCTACCCAGAGTGTTCGAGCCATTCTTCTCAACCAAAGAAGGCGGAACCGGGCTGGGGCTCGCGCTGGCGCAGCAGATCGTGTGCGAGCACGGTGGTCGTATCGACGTGGAATCGAAATGCGGGAAGGGAACCGTGTTTTCTGTTCGGCTGCCGACTGCAACGGCTCCCAATCAACCCGGGGTGACCGGGGGTAATCGGGTGAGCTGTTGAACGGTCAATGAGAGCACGGTACTATCTCGCGATGAACGGTGGGCAGGACGATCGAAGACGAGAAGCTCGAGTGCCGCTCACGCTCCGGGTCGAGTACAACACCGCCAACCAGTTCCTGACGGACTACACCGAAAACGTCTCGCGCGGTGGCACTTTCGTCCTCACCGACCGTTGTCTTCCCGTCGGTACTCCGCTCGAGGCCAGCCTTTCGTTCCCGGGCCTGATCAAGCCATTCACTCTCTGTGGAACCGTCAAGTGGGTGCGCACTGGTCCAGACGGAGAACGGGGAGTCGGCGTCCAGTTCGATTCGCTCTCGCCCGAGGTCGCGAGCAACCTCGACACCCTCGTCCAGCGCATCGGCGAAGGCGATCCGGCGCTGGTCGCTCGCACGATGCGCATCTTGCTCGTCGAAGACAATCCTCACGTCGCCACCCTCATCAGGGAAGGACTCGCCGGCGGATATCGACGAGAGCTCGGCGACGGTACTGCTTTCGAATTCACGACCGCGGGCAATGGCCGCGAGGCACTCGATGCGCTGGCACAAGAAGAACGCTTCGATCTGATCATCGTCGACGTCTATCTTCCCGTGCTCGACGGAGTACAGGTAATCGCAGGAGTACGCGCCAATCCGGTGCTTCGAGACATGCCGATCGTGGCCGTGAGCGCGGGCGGTCCGCACGCTCGAGAGGCGGCGCTTGCCGCTGGCGCCGACTTCTTCATCAGCAAGCCCATGAGGCTGGCCGATATCGTCGCCACGGTCAGGCGAGTAACCGATCCGCCCAAGGAAGGTTGATTCCGCCGTATTTGGTGCCGAGTTGATCAGACGTCACATCGCGGCATCGGGCAGTGGCCCTGCAACTGTCCCCGGCTACAGTTTCGGGGCCAATAAAGAGGACCCCATACGAAGGAAGGGGACAGTCGGCCAAGCACGCGACAGGCAAAGAAGGGCCGCTTGAGGAGTTGCCTATGTCAGATGAGGTGCAACGAGAGCGTCATAACCGTGCCGAAAGGCATGCGACGCAACACCCGGTCACGAAGCCAGGCGAGATGGTGGGCAGCGTCTCCGCGAGGCGCGGCGCTGGCTTTGACCTCGATGGCGATCACGCGGGTTGCGGTTGCTGGGCCGCGGGAGATCATGTTCTGCAAGCTGTCGTGTCTTGCGCCACCACCTCCCAGGTGCAGGTGCCGCCAAGCTCCCGCTCAGTCGCCTGCGCAGCGTGCTGGTCACTGGCCAGGGGGGCGAGGGCGAGCTACCAGAATTGACGTT
>JAZDLZ010000911.1:0-2862 GCA_043801535.1 Pseudomonadota bacterium | reverse complement strand
ATTCGACGGCCTGCCAACCGAACAGTTACACCCCGAATCGCCGGACTCGGATACGCCCTGTTTGTCGGCGTCTGGGGCGGCAGCGTCGACATCGGTCGGCAGACCACCGTCGGTACCGGGAACGACGCTGTCTGGCTGCTGGCCCTGGCCATCAGCTCCCGAGGCGCTGGCGTCGCCGCTGGCGCTCGCGCCGTCGGCAGCCGCCGCGTCGACAACGCCAGCTCCTCCTCCTCCATCGCCATCGCCAGCGCCATCGCCAGCACCGCCGTCTAGCCCGGGAACAGCTCCATCGTTGCCGTTTCCTCCCGCATCGACCAGGGAGACTTGCCCGTCTGATGACGCGAGCCTGGAATCCAGCAATCCTGCGTCCCGGCTCACTGGATCGTTCTCGGCAATACCGATGAGCGGCAGTATCTTCTGCTCGCAGCCAGCCAAGTCGAGATAGAGCGTGCCGGTCTTGGTGCCAGCAGAAGTAGGCACGAAGCGAATCTGCAGCGACGCGCTCTTGCCTGGCCCGATCTCCACCGGCCATTCGGTCGGGCTGACCAGCTCGAAAAGATCGGCCGGCGAAGTCGACACCGCGGTGATGGTGACGGTCTGCAGCGTTCCCTTGTTCTCGACGAGCTGGGTGGCAATCTTCGGATCCTGCACGGTGTAGATCGAGAGGCTAGGCGGATCGAAGGCGAGAACGTAGCTGCCTCCCGAGCAAGCGCCGCCGTTGCAGGTGCCGCCCTCGAAGCACGGGCTGGCATTCTCGCAGGCCGCGCCATTGTCGGCCCGTCTGTCGGCAGGGCACTGGTCGGTGCCGAGAGTGCAGAGCTCGGGGAGATCACAGCTGTCAAGGGCGGCTCGGCATTCGACGGTCGCACCTGCCAGCACGTCATCGGGGCAGACCACCGACTCGCCGTCGCAGTATTCCGGCGCGTCACAGAGCGCACCCTCGCGAGCAGGGCGGCAGACAACGGTAGTGAGAGTACAATCACCGTCCTTGGTAGCACCCCGAGCCGCTATGCAGGACTGACAATCGGTGGGATCTCCGCCGCCGCACTCGCTGTCGCAGCACACTCCGTCGACACAGTGACCGGTTTCGCACTCGGTCTTGTCCTGGCAAGGCACGCCAGTAGAGCGCAAGAAGCTGAAGCTGTAGGCTGACCCGGCACGCGTCGTGCCGTTGAAATCGAAATACGGCGCCCCCACCACCGCAACGGTCGATTCCAACGCCAGGTCTGCGCCGAACTCATCGCTACTATCGGTATCCGGTGCCTGAAACTCGGCAATCTGTGTCCATTGCCCGGCGGATCTGGCAAAAAAATACGCTGCCCCCGACTTCTGGTTGTCGGTGCCACCGTAGCCCGGCGCCCCCACCACTGCCAGGTCACCGCGAATGGCTACCGATTTCCCGAACGAATCACCAGAAAGCTCGGTGGCAGCGGTCAGCTTGGCCTCTTGCTTCCAGCCAGCCTCGGTACGCACAAAGACATAGGCGGCGCCCCGAGCGGTCGCGCTCTCGGTGGGCGCAGTGATCGCGCCGGCAATCAGAGTGTTGCCGCTGATCGCCACCGCTTGCCCGAATCTGGCGCGCGCAACGGGATCGCCGGCAAAGAGCTTGGCCTCGAACGACCAGGGCGCACCCGTGTTTCCTGTCCACCGGTAGACGTACACTGCCCCGGCGGCGGCGCCGTTCTCCCCGCCCGGAGCGTAGTCGGCCTGTGCCGCGCCAACCACGGCCGTGTCGCCGTGGAGAGCGACCGCAGAACCGTACTCGTCTTCGTTGGTGCCTTGCTCGTCGCGCAGCACCGCGTTCGCCGCTTCCACGAACTCTCCTTGATCATTGCGGGCAAACGTGTAGACGGCACCAAGGCCTGGGTCCGCTCCAACGCTGCACGGAGCGTACAGCGTCCCGACCAACAGGACATCCCCGTACAAGGCCACCGAAACGCCGAAATTGCACGAAGGGCTCAAGGAGGTCGAGGTCAGTTCTTGCGATAGCGACCAGGGACCGCCCAGCCGTTGGAATACGAACACTTCCCCGCCTTGGCCGGGCTTGTCCTCGAATCTCTCGGTAGGCGCCGCCACGACGGCGATGTCACCATCCAGGGCTACATCTCGCGCATAGTTGGCATTGTAGGCGGTGAGCTCTGGCTTCAACGTTTCCTTGTGGTACCAGGACCCGCCGCTCCAGATGTAGATCTCTGCCCCGTAGTACGCCTGCGTATCGAACCACTGGGTCGCTCCGACGAGCAGGGTCTCTCCGTCGAGGGCAATCGCCGATCCGAAGTAGCCGTTCGCCGCTATCTGGGGCGGCGCGATAGTGTCCTTCAGCTCCCAGATCAACGAGTCGAGTGGCATCGAATAGTGCCCAGTCGCAAGGTCGATACCAGTGTCTTCGCCGCTGTCGGACGAAACCCGACAACCCACGAGAGCCAGTGCCAGGCCAATGCCAGCGCCAGCGCCAATGCCAGCCGTGCCGTCGTCGATCCGTTCTTCATGCTCATTCTCCTCCGGGCCGCCAAGAAACGGCCCAATCCTAGGAGCGGTCGACAGTAAAAAGCAAGCACGCAGGCCAGGCTGGGTGTGATCGTTGCTCGTTGGTCCCCGTCGAGGGTGACGAAAACGGAGCGTCAGCGATACCCGACGTGGACGTGTCTCGGTCGGATGGACATGACAAGGCACCCGAGGGAGCGCAGGCCGTTCTCGGTCTTTGGTCCTCTGCTCCTAGTGGCCCGTCCCAGAAGTTCTGGTCCTCGACCTGGCAATGACAGATCCGCGTCAGCTGGCACACATTAGCCCCATTCCAACACCTCTGCCATGCGATTTGTAGCTGCAATAACTTGACAACGTGCAGACGCGGCGCTATTTATG
>JAZDLZ010000941.1:0-2384 GCA_043801535.1 Pseudomonadota bacterium | reverse complement strand
TTTGCTCGAGGGGGGGCGGCGCGGGCTCGCAGCCGCCCCTAGTCGGGTGGACCCGTCGGAGGTCTCCCCCGACGGGGGGCGGCGAGGGCTCGCAGCCGCCCTTAGTAGGGAGGACCCGTCGGAGGTCTCCTCCGACGGGGGGCGGCGAGGGCTCGCAGCCGCCCTTAGATTGAGGGGCGGAGGGGTGGTCTTGAGGCGCGCTAGCGCCGGATCAGGAAAGCAGCTCCTCACTTCCTTTGCCCATTCCACTCCTCTGTTCATTCCACGATGCACGGCGTTTGCAGAGTACCGTTCTCGAAGACCCGTTCTGCGACGTGCAGACCCGGAGAGTAGGCGAAGAGAAGACATGGGTATCTTCCGCAATCGAGAAGACGCAGGCAGAAAGCTGGCGCCACTCGTCGAAAAGTACCACGACGATCGGCCAATCGTCGTCGCTCTTCCTCGCGGCGGCGTTGTAGTTGGCGAGGAGATCGCGCGGGCAATCGAGGTACCGCTCGAAATACTAGTGGTGCGAAAAATCGGTGCTCCGCTCCAACCAGAGCTAGGCATGGGCGCGGTCGCCGAGGGCAATGTACGTCTTTTCGATTCACGCGTCGTGGACGAGGTTGGGGCGAGCAACGAGGACATCGAACGAATAGTCGCCGAAGAGAACGCCGAGGTCGCGCGACGAGTCCGCCGCTACCGAAGAGGACGCCCGCCACGAGACCTGACTGCACGAACTGTCCTTCTCGTCGACGATGGGATTGCCACCGGAGGAACGGCTCGAGCCGCAATCCGAGCTCTACGCACGTTGGGCGCTGGTAGGGTGATCGTCGCGGTGCCCGTGGCGGCGGCAGAGACCATCGGGCACATCGCGGCGGAGGCAGACGAGGTCGTTTGTCTGGCCACGCCTCAGTCACTCTGGGCGATTGGCTACTGGTACGATGATTTCGGCCAGGTGTCGGACCAAGAGGTGGTCGAGCTGCTCGAGCGAGCTCGACAGCGCGAGGCCAGCCAAGCGAGGGAGGAGATGCCCGTGGCGAAATTGGCAGCCCAGGAGGTGGAGGAGAAGGCTGTGGCGGTTCGAGCAGCCACGGTGACCGACCCCACATGAGCTCCAGTCTCCTAACCGAGCTCGAGCACTCCCAGCTCTATTCAGAAGAGCTCGGAATCGACCTGGCCGACGTAATCGATGGCGAGCTGTTCAAATGGTTTCTTGCCAGCCTGCTTTTCGGCGGCAGGATCAGCGAGACCGTTGCCAAGAACACCTACCGCGCTCTGGTCCGTCATCGACTCCTCACCCCGCACCGGGTGCTAGCCGCAGGGTGGGACTTCCTCGTCAACCCCATCATGAGAGAGGGAGGATACGTTCGTTACGATGGCCGCAAGTCTGCCCAGTTGCTGCGAGACTGCGAAAAGCTGCTGCGAGACTACGACGGCAGTTTTCGCCGGCTCCACGAGGAGGCGACCGGCGCTGCGGACGTCGAACGACGATTGACCGACTTCTCTGGCGTCGGGCCGGTCACGGCCAATATCTTCCTGCGCGAGCTCCGACCATACTGGCCCAAGGCCGATCCAGAGCCCCTTCCGAGCGTGCGTGAAGCAGCACTAGAGTTGGGCATCGACCTTGGTACCTTCGACCGCAAGTCACTCGAGTTTGCCCGGCTCGAAGCTGGGTTGATTCGCCGACGGCGAAGGCCAAGGCTCGACGATGGCGACCACCGCGCCACTGGGATTCGGAGTCCATAATAGGTGGTCGTTTGCGTCGATTATGGTTTCTGCTGACATATCCCTAGTGCGGAGATCCACGACCGGCCGCCACTGCATGGTGGCGGCCGGCGTCACGGTGTGCTATACACCGCCGCCATGATTGCCGTGGAGTCTCGTCTAGGCCGGCGCATCGTTGGTCGCCTGGACCGCGGCGTCGTTTTTCCGGAAGCGATTCTCGCGGTCTGCCGGCAGCACGATGTCCGGTCGGGAGAGTGCAGAGCTATCGGTTGCCTGGAATTCGTCGAGCTAGCCGATTTCGACCAGGAACAGCGACGCTGGAAGACAACCCGCAAGCTCGCCAACCCAGGTTTTGTCGTGCTCAGCCTCGTCGGCAATGTTTCCGAGCGCGACGGTTCGCTCGCCACTCATTTTCACGCCACCCTGATGCGCGAACGCGACAACGGCATCGAAGTCGTCGGTGGCCGTCTCGTTTCGGCCAGAGTCTTCTGGCTGGAATTCGTCATCGAAGCCTTCGACGACCTGTTGCTGCGTCGTACCGATGACCGGGACACCGGGCTTCCTCTGTGGCGAGAAGCCATCAGACTCGAAGGCAGCGCGGCAGGCGGCCAGCCTGTTTTGGACACAGCCGACACTTCAGGCTCAGGCCCATCTGGCTCCGCTCGCCCAGCCAGCTC
>JAZDLZ010000938.1:0-2023 GCA_043801535.1 Pseudomonadota bacterium | reverse complement strand
GGCGGTATTCCTGGCGCCCTGGCCGAGCATGCCGACGCGGTGCTGGCCGGGCTGAGCAGCGAGCAGGCACAGGCAGCTCGCGCTCTGCTGCTGTCACTGGTGACTCCCGAGGGAACGCGGCGGGTGGTGGCAATGCGAGATGTCGAAACGATCCTCGGCGGCGAAAACAGGTCGGTGCTGCGCCTGCTCAATCAGGCGCGTCTGATCACGCTTCGCAAAGGACGTGGCAGAGAAAAGTCGGAAGGAGTGGTCGAGCTGGCGCACGAGTCGCTCATTCACACCTGGGGACAGCTCGGCCGTTGGCTCGAGGAAGGGCGTGAGGAGGTGGCATTTCTTGCCGAGATCACCCAGGCGGCGGAGCTGTGGCGTAAACGTGGTGCACGCGAGGAGGAAGTGTGGCAGGGAGATGCCTTGCGCGACGCCAGGAGCAAGGCGGCGCGGTTTCGCACCGCGGCAACGGAGCTGGTTGCCCGTTTCCTCGAGGCAGGCACGAGGAAGGAGAAGCGCGCACAGAAGCGCAAGCGGGCGCTCTTGGCCATTGCCGTTGCTGCTCTGGCAGCAATCGCCGTCGCTGCGGTGCTGGTGGCGCAGCTGACGGTCACCCAGAAGAAGCGCGCCGAGGAGCTCCGGGCGCGCGCCGAGCAACGCGAGGTCGAAGCCAATGCCCAGCGTGCCGAGGCCCAACGAGAGGGCGCCATTGCTGCCCTGCGCCGCGGTGACCTCCTCGAAGCGCGCGCCAAGCTGCGCGGCTCCCTCGAGCCCAGCGACTCGACAGTTGGCCGAGCGCTGTGGGGAGAGCTGAAACGGCAGTCGCTGGTATGGAGCAAGGAGCTCGGCATCTGGCTCATGGCTGTCGCTTTCTCGCCGGATGGCAAGACCGTGGCGACCGCTTCCGTCGATGGGAGGGTCTACCTGGTTGACGTCGAGACGGCCGCCGCGAGGGTGCTGCGGGGGCGTGTGGGCGAGATGTGGTCCGTGGTGTTCTCGCCGGACGGAAGGCAGCTGGTGGCGGGGAGCGAAACCGGTTCGATTGTCGTCTGGGATCTGTCGTCGGGAAGCGTCAGGGAGCTGGCCGGACACCGCGCCGAGGTCTGGAGCATGGCGTTCGATGCCGGAGGGGAGCTATTGGCCTCGGCTGGCTTCGATGCCACCGTGCGTCTCTGGGATGTGAGCAGTGGAAGGGAGCGGTTGGTGTTGCGCGGACACGAGAAGGAGGTTACGAGGGCGGTGTTCGATTCTGCTGGCGCCTTGTTTTCGGCAAGCAAGGACGGGACGGTCCGCCAGTGGGACACTCGGACAGGGAGCAGTCGAGTCGCGGTCAGAGCGGGCAGCCAGATCTACGGCATGGCTTTCGATCCGCAAGGCGATGAGCTGGTCACCGGCGGTATCGACGGAACGATTCGTCGTTGGGACTCGAGCACCGGGGAGGAGCGGACGCGGCTTCTCGGTCATCGAGAGCTGGTGACCGCCACGGTGCTGAGCCCTGACCGCCGCACACTGGTGTCGAGCAGCCTCGATCGAACGGTGCTGTTCTGGGATCGGGACACTGGTCGCCACCGGGTTCTCGGCCAGCACCAGGGTATCGTTACCGAAGCCGCCATAAGTCCCGACGGCCGGCTGGTAGCATCGAGCAGCCACGACGGCACTCTGCGACTGTGGCAGGTCGCCAGCGTCGAGTCGGAGACCGCCGAAGAGAAAGGCCATGCTCGCGGGGTGTGGGCGCTGGCTGTTTCGCCGGATGGTCGCACTATTGTCTCGGGTAGCGAGGACAAGACCCTGCGTGCCTGGGACGTGCGATCGGGCAGGCAGGAAAGGCTCCTGACCGGTCATCGAGGCACGGTCGCCGGAGTCGCCATCAGTCCCGATGGCAAGGTAGTCGCGTCGGCTGGCCACGACGGTGGCGTACGAGTCTGGAATCCGGCGAACGGTAGCAGCGAAGAGCTCCAGCCGCGGCACGGCATTCAAGCCTGGGGTGTTGTCTTCAGCCGAGACGGACCGACCGTCGTCTCGGCGGGAGCCGACC
>JAZDLZ010000871.1:0-2078 GCA_043801535.1 Pseudomonadota bacterium | reverse complement strand
CAAAACGAAGAACTAGGATCATTCGGACGACGAACCGAACGCATCAGGCTGCTCCGGGCATCGGGGTCGTGTGCAGCACGTCGGGATCCGATTCGCGCGACGGGGTTCTCTCGGTCGGCGGCGCGCTGCATGGGCTTCGGTCGGCGGGGCAACGCGGGGCACGAGCCGTCGGTGAAGCCAGGCTTCTTGGTCGGCCTTGGGGTGGTCGCATTCGGTCGGCGTGCGGCTCGCACGTCTGGGCACTCTCGCGCGGCGGCGCGTCAGCGGCGTGGCGTTGGCGACGGCCGGGCACGGCCGCTGCCGCGGGGTGCTTCACCGCCTGCGCCATCATTCGTTCGCGCGTGTCGGCCACTCGGATCGTTGGGGCTCGTCTCGACCGTTGAGGCTGAGCTCACCGACATCGGTTGCGGCATTCGGTGGCGTGGCCATCGCGCCGCTTGGCGGGTAATCCGACACGCCGGGGCCTCGTCGCATCAACGGTATCGGGCCGGGCTCATTCGAACATTCGGGCCACCACGGCGGTTCGCGGCGAACGGCCGGAGCGTTTCACGAGTCACGTTTCTTGGGGTCGCCACCACTGCCGTCAGGACGCGCCGCTTGGCAGGTCACTCGAAGGTCTGGGCTCTCCTCGACGCGCTCGTCGGCGATCGTTCATTCGACCAGCCGTCCAACAGCGAATGGAACCGACGCGCCGAACGGTCTTTGTGCGATCATGTCGCCGAGGCGCGCGGTTCATTCGCAGCCGTTAGCCGGACTGGACGAAATTGATCATGGCGTATTTCCTTGACCTATTCTCACCAGAGACCTACGAGATCTTCAGCCGTTCGGACCGACGAGTGTCTGGCTTCCGCCTCCGCCACCGGGGTATTGCGGCGAGGGTGAGGCGTGGAGACAAGTTGGTCTGTTACATGACGAAGCTCTCTCGCTGGATCGGCGTTCTCGACGTCGTGGACGGTCCGTACATGGACCAAACCCCGATCTTCACTTCGGAGAACGATCCGTTTGTAGTGCGATTCCACGTGAACGCCTCAATGTGGCTGCCCGTTGACAAGGGCGTCCCGATCCACGAGGACCATGTGTGGAACGCCTTGACGTTTACTCGAGGCCAAAGCAAGAGCTCCTCTACTTGGACGGGCAGGCTGCGAGGCAGCCTGGTCCAACTGGCAGACAGTGATGGCGAGTTGCTCGAATCCCTTATCCGAAATCAGCTCGCAGGAGGGGTCGCCTACCCCGTCGAGGAGGCCGAATACCGCCGCCTTGCCGGACATCGCGTTCGCCGAGCGGACAAGGATGTGTCCGTCACTGTGCCGGAGGACAAGGAAGCTCCTCGCGAGGTGACAGAAGCCGTCGCTGAGGAGGTACGCGAGTCGATCAAGATTCAAGCGCTCTTGGCCGACATCGGATCTCGGATGGGCATGCAAATTTGGATTCCTCGCTCCGATCGGTCCGGCGTCCTCTCTGAATGGCGCGGCGACCATCCCCCGGTCCTTGACCGTCTTCCGTTGAATTACGACGACACAACACTCAAGACGATCGAGCAAATCGACGTCCTCTGGCTCAGGGGCCAAGCAATCAAGCGGGCATTCGAGGTCGAGCACACGACCTCTATCTACTCGGGCATTCTCAGAATGGCTGATCTCCTTGCGCTCCAGCCAAACATGGACATTCGACTCCACATCGTCGCTCCCGTCGCGCGCCGTGAGAAGGTCTTCCAGGAATTGAGGCGGCCAGTCTTTTCGCTACTCGACCGAGGGCCTCTCTCGGAGAGCTGCACATTCCTCTCGTATGACGGTGTTCGAGAACTCGCCCAGCAGCCGCATCTCGCGCACCTCTCCGAAAGTGTTCTTGACGACTACGAGGAAGAGTCGGAGGATTAGCGCCGGCTAACACCCGCATGCAGCCGTCGGCGCTGACGGCATTAAGAGCGCCGCGGCTGATGCGGAAACGTTAGCCGAACGAATCTGGTATGAAGCTCAACGAACTGATTCCCGATCCCGCTATCCTCCTTGCGATGGCTCCGGAAGAGCTCGCGGGACCGCTGCTTCATTCCCTCATCGATCTGAAGGACCTAAGTCCGC
>JAZDLZ010000860.1:0-3444 GCA_043801535.1 Pseudomonadota bacterium | reverse complement strand
AGCACGACCAACGGTTTTGTTTCACACCCACTGCTTTCAGCGAGCTAGACACGGAGCTCGAATGGCGATATCTAAAGGTCTTGTGCGCGCGAGCAACCACCAGGCAACAGGCCACCGGGATGAACCCAGAAACGGCGCTCTGCACGCGTCGTGACTGCCCATCCCCACTGGTATTTCCGGTATCGTACTGGTATCGCAGAGGTCTGGTTGCGGCGCGAGCCGTGCTAGGAGAAGAGTCAAATGGCCGAGAGTGAAGAAACTTCTGGAACCGCAGGAGCTGAAGGAACCGCAGGCACCGAAGGCACCGAAGGCGTCGAGACGACGCTGCCGCGCGATGCCAGGAAGTGCAAGATCAAGGGCTGCAAACGTGGCTACCGGGCAAAGGGCTATTGTTCTGTCCACTATCGCAAGTGGCGCCACGGCGAGTTTCCCAAAGCGCGCTACAAAATCTGCACCAAGGAAGGTTGCCGCAAGCCTCGCGCCCGAGGGAGTCTGTGCGCAGAGCACGCCAGCACAGCGAGCAGTGCGTCCTAGAGCACCGATCGGTTTGCCGGACCGAGGCAGACGAAGCGCCGGGGACGCAGCCGCAAGGAGCGAGGAGGGAGGTTAGCAGGCTGGTGGGATTTGCCAGCCTCCAGCCATTGGAGCACGGGAGTGGACAAGCTAGTCATCGAAGGCGGTCTCAGCCTGAGAGGTGAGGTTTGCATCAGCGGCGCAAAAAACGCCGCGTTGCCAGTCCTTTGTTCGGCAATCCTTTCCAGCGGCACTTCGACCTTCAAGAACGTCCCTGTCCTGCGAGTCGTGGCAACTATGGGTCGATTGCTACGCCGTCTGGGCTGCTCGGTCGTCGCCGAAGATGGCTCGGCAACCCTCGTCGTGTCGGCCAACGGACTGAATCAGCTCGAAGCGCCCTACGAGCTGGTCAAGACGATGCGCGCCAGCGTGTTGGTCCTTGGCCCTTTGCTGGCTCGTCATGGTCGGGCTCGCGTCTCGCTCCCCGGTGGATGCGCGATTGGCGCACGCCCGATCGACCAACACCTCAAAGGGCTCGAGGCAATGGGAGTCGAGATTTCGCTCGTTCACGGCTACGTCGAAGCGAGCGCCCGCCGTCTCACTGGAGCCCGGATCGTTTGCGACATGCCGACCGTCACCGGAACGGAAAACCTGATGATGGCGGCTGCTCTGGCCAAGGGGGTGACGCTGATCGAGAACGCCGCGCGCGAGCCGGAGGTCACGGAGCTCGCCCGCGTTCTCAACAAGATGGGTGCCCGGATCCAGGACGCCGGCACGTCGACCATCGCCATCGAAGGAGTCGATTCGCTCGCTGCGGTCGAGCACGAGATCGTTCCCGACCGGATCGAGGCAGGCACCTACATGATTGCTGCCGCTGCGACGGGCGGAGATCTACTCGTTCGCCGCTGTGTGCCCGAGCACTTGGAGGCAGTGATCGCCAAGCTCTGTTCTGCCGGCGCCAGCGTGACCGCAGAGGAGGACGGGTTGAGAGTGCGCGGCCCGAGCCATCGGCTCCAGTCGGTGCACATAACGACCGCCCCGTACCCTGGCTTTCCCACCGACATGCAAGCCCAGTTCATGGTGCTTGCCGCGATCGCCGACGGGCAGAGCATTTTCGTGGAAACGGTCTTCGAGAATCGCTACATGCACGTTCCCGAGCTGACTCGGATGGGTGCCGATATCCACGTCGAGGGTCGCACTTGCATCGTCCGTGGTGTCCCCAAACTGATGGGCGCGACCGTGATGGCCAGCGATCTCCGTGCCTCTGCCGCCCTGGTGATTGCCGGTCTTGCTGCTATCGGCCATACTGAAGTCCTGCGCGTGTACCATCTCGATAGAGGCTACCAGCGAATGGAAGAGCGCCTGGCTCCTCTCGGTGCCCGGGCGAGTCGGGTACACGTGGAAGGTGAGCTGTGAAACGACCGGCGTCCACTGCTCTGCCGGTCGCGGTCACTTCGATCCTGCATTCGGTGCGGCTCCACCCGCGCGTCGCCTACCAAGGCGTCTATGCAGAACCGTCCGAACGTAAGAAGCTTCTCGACCAGCTACCGGCGCTGATGCCGTTTGCCAACCCCTATCTCGGCGCGGTAGCGGTTATCGATTGGGACCATCGACTTCCCTCCAAGGTCTTGACTCTCCGCATCTTCGTCTACCATAGCGAGGCCACCCTCGCTGCTGGCGAGGAAGCATTCGACGACCGGTTAGAGCTCATCGGATCGCGGGATCGTTTTCCCGAATTCGACGTGCCCGACTTCACCGACTTGCCTGCCGACGAGGCGTACGAGATCCAGATCGAGGCGGACGGCAAGGTCTCGTCGTGCCGACTGACCTCTGCGTGGCGTCGGGACGTCGAGGAGGACGAAGAGGAGGCGGCAGTAGCCATCGTCCGGGTGTCGAGCGAGTTCATTCAAGTCGCCGCCGCCGCCCAAGCCAGGCCTCGCTATCTCGGCGATCCCGAGGCAGTATCGTGGACACCGCCCTGCGAGAGCAGCCATTCGCACTGGACGCTGGACGTCTGGTATCTTCTGGCGTTCGACGGTCGCATCGGCTCGGGATTGAGCTTCCTCGTCGATCTGGAAGACAACAAGGTGGTGGCGGTGCGCGAGTTCTCGGTTAAGACAGGCTAGGTCGGCTGGTCGAAATTATCTTGCCATCTAGAACACGATCCATCGCGGCTGGCTGCGTTGCTCGTCGGTAGAAGGGCGGCTGCGAGCCCTCGCCGCCCCCCCGCTTCATACAGAGAGTATGCGCCCTCCTCGCGCCTTGCCCGCCGCGCGCCTCGTGTCCCATCTTGGCAAGATAGTTTCGACCAGCCTCCTAAGCGCAAGGCGCTGGGCGACATGAGAGCCAACTCCGGCGAACAGGCATGGCTTCTCCCTCCATCACGCAAGTTCCTCTTTTCGAGTGTGTCCCGGAGAGTCGACGGCGATTGCTCGATCGACGGTGGCCAACCGATTAATTTGATCCGGGATTCCGGCCGCCTATTCAGGTGCGAGCCGTACCGAGGGGGGCTGTTCCAGTTCCTGGTTCCTTGTTCCCTTCGTCATCGTCGGAATTGAACAAGGAACTAGGAACAGGGGACCGAGAACGGCTAGCCCGTTGACCGATCGGGACACTCCCCTCTTTTCCCGGCGGGTAGTACCTGCTCCACTGTCCATGGGCCCAAGTTGCGAATAGCTCTTGGTCCTTTCGGCAAGGTTGACCAGAATTGGTCAAAAAATGCAAAAAAAAAAAGCACTTGGCGCTGCGACAAAATACTTGACATCCATTCTCTTGACTTGTATGACCCAGCGGTCAGACAGATGGCGCTCGACCAGATTGCGGTAAGAGGTGCTTGGAAGCTGACGAGCGACGCGGAGGAATCGGGAGATGAAGAAGCAACGGGCAACGGAGGAGGAGAAACGATCGAAACAAGGTGCTTCCGGTGGTGGA
>JAZDLZ010000853.1:0-6360 GCA_043801535.1 Pseudomonadota bacterium | reverse complement strand
GCTGACGCGTCAAGCCAACGCGCGAGTTGGCGCAGTCTGTTCTGAATCCGATCCGAAGCGATCCAGGCGGATCCATAGCCGAGTGCCGGAACGCCCGCCTCCGGCATTGCCCGTTGCCGGTGGCCGGTCACCTGTTTTGCAGCGGAGCGAATGTGCCCAGACGGCCCGATCAGACAGATGCTGTCGGCTGGAATCCTTCCCTCCGAATCCCAGGGAGTCGCACGCGCAGTTGACAGGTCGGGCGGGCGGCCGAATAGTCGGACTAGAACTAGACATGAGGGCTCGGTGGGAGATTCAATCCGCAGAATCGGCAAGAACTGGCCATCATTTGACCTGGATTCGATCCCAGGTAGGGTCGAGATGATTCGGCGGCAGCATTTGCCGTCGAAAAGAGATGCGGTCGAGCGCTTTCTCGAAGAGGCCCGCATCACTGTGGTCGCGTTGGTTGTGGGGTTGCTGTCCTGCGCGAGCGCTCCGGCGGCGACGCCGGTGGAATCCTGTCCGAGCGAGGGGGTGTCGATTGTTGTGGCGACCGAGGCGAGGCAGATGATGCTCTGCGAGGCTGGTGTTGCGGTACGGGAGTACAGAGTGTCGCTCGGCCGGAAGGGAACGGGCAAGACTCGGCAGGGCGACCTGAAGACACCGCTTGGTACCTATGATCTCGGCCAACCGAGGCTGTCGAGAAGGTTCGGAATCTTCATTCCCGTGGGCTATCCGACGGAAGAACAGAAGAGGCACGGCTATTCTGGGTCGGACATCGGGATTCACGGGCCGGACCGTCGCCTTCGTTTTGCAGGTCGTCTCAACGGTTGGATCGACTGGACGCGAGGCTGTATTGCCGTGACCACTGACTCGGCGATGGCCGAGATTGCCGATTGGGTCCGCCAGAAGGAGGCTCGTCAGGTTCACCTCCGATAGTTTCGGGCGGAGCGGTGCGCCATAGTCACAGCCGCAGGTGGTGGGTGCTCTAGCGGGCTGGTTTCGGTTGGTTGTCTGTTGCTGCCGCCATTGGATAGGGGATAAGTTTGCGCTGTGCATGTCTTTTCAAGCAGCGAAGGTGGCGAGTCATCCCATGAGAACGCTGATTTCGGTGAGTTTTCGAGTGAGCTCTCGAGTGAGCTCTCTCTCGAACGCGAAAGGGATGAGGATCGCCGTATTGTTCGGCGCATTATCGCGGTTGGCGGCGGCAAGGGCGGAGTCGGCAAATCCCTCCTCGCTGCCAATATCGGGATTTTTCTGGCGACCCTCGGCAAACGAGTAGTCCTCCTCGATGCGGATCTGGGAGGGGCGAATCTCCACACGTTCGTCGGAGTCGAGCGTCCGAAGGTGACGCTCGGCGATCTTTTCGAGAAGAGGGTCGGCCGGATCGAGGACGTCGTCGTCGACACTGCGATTAGCGGATTGGGATTGGTCGCCGGACCAGGGCATCCGAGCTGGATTGCCAATCCTCGGCCTGCCCAGAAATTTCGGGTACTGCAGCAAGTACAGCAGCTCGACGTCGACTACTTGGTTATCGACCTGGGACCCGGATCCGGGTTCGATGCGCTTGATTTCTTTTTGACCGCTGACGGTGGTGTCCTGGTGGTAGTTCCCGAGCCAACGTCTGTCGAGAACACCTACCGGTTCATCAAGAGTGGGTTCTTGCGGATGCTGCGGCGAGCAGGAATCGAACGGCCGCAACTCGATACTCGGGATGGCGGGATGGAGCCGGAGGGTGGAATACCCGCGCCGAACGATCTCTACATGGCGGCACGCGAGCAAGACCCAGCGCTGGCAGAACGAATAATGGCGGAAATGCTCTCTTTCCGCCCGCGGATCGTGCTCAATCAGGCCAGGACAAGGAACGATCTCGATCTCGGGCCTGCGCTGGTGGCGGCGGCTCGCCGGCGGCTCGGTCTCGCGATCGACTATCTAGGCTATCTCGAGCACGACGATGCGGTATGGCTCGCAGTGCGCAAGCGCCGTCCTCTCCTGGTCGAGCATCCCGAATCGAGGGCTGCCAAGGGCATCGAACGAATCACGAGAAAGCTGCTGTCCATCGAGACCGCCGATGCGCCGAGCGGTCCAATCAAGCCACAGAGCGAGCTCACTCACTACGCACTCCTGGAGATCGATCCGGCCGCCACTTTCGAAGAGATCCGTCGAGCATACCGGCGGGTTCGAGAGATCTACAGCCCCGAGTCAGTGGTGATGTGCGGTCTGTACGGACGCGAGCGGCTCTCTGCCCTCCATTTTCGCATCGAGGAGTCGTACGACATCCTGATGGACGCCGAAAAGCGAAGGGCATACGATCTCATGCTGTTTCCCGAGGGTTTGCCGCAACGTCGAAGAACTGCAACTCCAGTTGTCGGCACGTCCCCGGCATTGACGGGTCTTACTCGTCCAGCGTCGCACGCTCGTGAGATTCGCGGCGGAGTCGAGCCCGCGAGCGGGGAAGCGAGCGGGGCCGAGCCTGGAGAGCAGGCTGCTCCCGCCGAGCCGCCGCCTCCAGAACCGACGATCGACGCCAAGACCGAGTTTTGCGGAGCGATTCTGCGCCAGATTCGCGAGGCCAGACGGATCGATCTCTACTATATTTCGCAGAAGACCAAGATTGGTGTTGGCCATCTCCGAGCGATTGAGGACGAACGCTTCGACTTGATGCCTGCGCCAGTGTATGTACGCGGCTTCATCAGCGAGTACGCGAAGATCCTTCGGCTCGATGTGGCTCAGGTTCTCTCCAGCTACCTTGAACGCTACAAGGCAGCCCGCGCGAACCTCGATGAAGAAGACCGCTAGCGCGACTACCGGCTTGCCGGAAAGTACCGGCTCGATCGCGACGAGCGCCGCGACCGGCTCGATCGCGAATGCGTCGGCGAGCCTGCCGGCGAACGTACCGGCGAACGTACCGATGAACGTACCGGCGAATGCACCGACGTCCAGCTCGGCGAGCACGGGCGGCGGGACGAGGTTGATCGAGATTTCTGCCGACGAACCGCGTGCGCTGGCGCGAGCTCGCCGGGCGGCCAGGCACGCCAGCAGGGTAGTCCACGCGAACGTCTGTCGAGCTCGCGGCGTGAGCAAGAACGAAGGGCACCTCTATCTCGTTACCGACCCAGTTCCTGCCGAGGATCTCGGAAGGCTGGTGCAACGCGGTGAACGATTGTCGTGGCCTTTGTTTTCGACGCTCGCGCGTGATATCGGCTCGGCGCTCGTGGAGGCACACCGACTGGGAGTCGTCCACGGTGCACTGTCGCTGGCGGCGATTCGCCTGGTTGACGGGCGTTTTGTTCTGGCAGACCTCGGACTCGAACAGGCACGCCACGACGAGCCTCTCGACGAACGCGACGATGTGCTCGGTTTTGGCGCGGTTCTGTACGAAGCCCTGACCGGGCTGCCCCCACTGCAGGCGCCCGCGGATCGGCTTCCTTTTCAGCTACGCGCATCGATTCTGCGCTGTCTGCAGCCGGACCGAGAGCGACGTTTCGGCACGATTGTCGAGGCGCTGCATTCCCTGGGCGTGGAGGTCAAGACCGACCTGCGACGCGGAATGAAGGGTGGGCGTTTTGGCTGGAGGTCGTTCGCTCATGCTGGCGCTCTGGCACTGGCGGTTCTTGGCGGAGCGCTCGGAGCGTATTGGCTCTCTACGACTGGTAGTGGGTCAGAGTATCGGCGTCAGGGAGCGGGCAGGACAGCCTTGCCGACCGTTGCCGAAAGCGCTGCGCCCTCTCTGCGAACAGCCGACGGTGGAATTCTCGCCGGCGAGCCGAGACTGACCAACGAGACGGCAAAGCGCTCGAACAGACGACTGCTCGTTGCCATCGCGCCATTCAAGACCAACGGTGTCGATCCGGCGAACGCCTGGCTGGGCACGGGGATGCGAGAGCTGTTGGTGATGGCGCTTGGTGAGATTCCTGGCGTCGAGAGTGTCTCCTTGAATCAGAGCCCCGCCGCGGGGAAAGGAAAGCAAACCTGGGCGGACTATTTCATCGAAGGAGAGATCGTCGAGTCCCGCGAGTCCCGCGAGTCTTCCAATTCTTCCAATTCTTCCGAATCCTCCGAATCGCCGCCGCTCAGCATTGTTGTGAGACTCAACGATCTCGCGCACGATGCAGTCCGGCTGGCCGACCGCCTCAGTGTGTCTTCGACGCCCGAGGGCGTCTTGGCAGGGGCGACGTTGCTTGGACAGAAGCTCTTCCGGGCGCTCGGTGTCCTCTCGGGATTCCCGATACCAACAGAATCGCTCACTGCGCTGCAGAGCTACGTTGCCGCGCAGAGTAGCCCCGATCCGACGCTGAGGGAGAACAGGCTTCGTCGAGCCGTGGAGCTCGACTCGCATTTCGTGCATGCTCGTCTCGCCTTGTGTCGCTTCTTGTTCCAGACGGGACGGGCAGTGGAAGGGGTCAGGCTCGCCGTCGAATCCATGGCAATCGGGATGATTGGTACGGCTGGCGATGGCAGCGATGCCCAGAGCGCTGGTCGGGCCAACAAGGCAGGAAAGGCCAGCGATGTCACCGAGAGCAGCGAGAGCAGTCCATTGGGTGGGGCCGGTGGAGTTGGTGGAGTTGGTGGAGTCGGCGCCAGTCGTGGTACCGGCCATGGCAGTTTTGCCGGCGCTGGCAATAGCGGAGTAGTGGCAGCTCTTTCAGCGCTTGCTGCCAGCTCGGTCGAGGAGCGAATCAGCATCCTTCAGGCGCTGGCAAAGGAAAAGCCCAGCGATGCGGCGCTTGCGCTGGATCTCGTCGCCGCCTACCGTGACGCTGGCCAAGGACGCGAGTGTCTCGCCGAGGCCCAGCGGGCGAGCGGCCTCGATCGCACAACAGTAGCGCTTGTCCTCCGGGATAGCGTGTGGTGTGCCATGCTGATTGGCGATCACCAGACGGCCTTGACGAAAGCTCGCGAGCTGGAGGTCAAGCTCGGCCTGCCTGGTACGGAGGCGATGGGCGATGTTCTGCTTATGCTGGGACGCTACCAGGCGGCACGGCAGGCGTACGCGAAGGCGGCAACAGCAGATGGCAGCAGCAGCAGCAACAGCAACAGCAACAGCCAGTACATGGTGGCTGCTAAACACGCGCTCGTTCTGCTACACGGATTCGGTCGGTGTCGAGAAGCGACGCAACTGGCCAGTCGTACTGCGCGTTCGCTCTATTCAGGGAAACCGGCTGGAGTAGCCGGCGAATCCGTCGTCGGGACACAAGGACTTGCACCAAGAGCAGCAATGACGGCGGCAGCGGCAGCAGCAGCAGAGACGGTTGCCCTGATCTGGTCGGCAGCGGCTGCCCTTTGCAGGGACAGCTCCGCGCTACTCGAAGTCAAGAGGTGGGCAGAGCAAGCAGCACCCCAAGCTGCCGACGAGATCGCCGTCGCCGCTGCCGTTGCGGCGAGCGAGCCAGGTGCCTACGAGCGTTCGCTGGCACGTGCCCTGGATCATCGGGTCTGGGTCGGCACCTGGGAACGTTCACGTCGCTACGGACCTCTTCTTGCCGCTGTCAGTGTGGACGCGCGAGTAGACGGACGAAGCGATGAGGCGCTCCGGACAGTTGGGCTTCCGAGACCGTCGGACAGGTACCCATTCCTTGGTCGGCCACTCCTTTTCGATATTGCCCTTGCCCGCATCGACACCGGCGATCTAGATGAGGCGGCGCTTGCTTGCGCAGACCTCGCCAGCGCCAATCCGTCCTATGCGCCCGCCTACTACTGCCAAGGCCGAGTTGCCGAGGCGCGTGGAGCGTGGTCGGAGGCATTCGTCGGCTATCGCGCTTTCCTCGACCGCTGGTCGGATGCGAGCGACGCCAACCGATGGGTCACGGATGCCCGGAGAAGGCTGGCCGGGATTCTGGCCAAACGTGCGCAGAACCAGTCCAAATAGAATCGCGTTGATCCCGAGTCGCTAGGTCACTAACTATGCAGCTGGCATCGGCCGCAAGTCGAGCTACCATTGCCGTATGGAGAACGAACGTAGTGCCAAGATGCCAATGGCTTTGTCGGCAGTACTGTTGCTCGTGGCTGTCCTTCTGGGAAGGTCGTGGTTGGGAGCGCTAGTTGCTCTCGGCGCGGCAGCAGTCTCTGGCTACGTGTGTTGGCTCGGCGTTCAGTCCAAGGCGCAGACCAAGCTTGTCGCCGGAATGCTGCTGATGCTCGGCGCGGCTGCGCTCGCCATCCTCATTGTGTTGGGCCGAGCGGTGAGCTGGTTTCGCTAGGTACCAGTCGCAATGCGGTGCTACGCAATATGACTATGCGTGGGGTGTGAAACAAAACCGTTGGTCGTGCTGTTCCCGGCCCTCTGTGCCTAGTCCCTAGTTCCTTGTTCCATTCCTCTTTCGAGGTGCTATTCTGGCCGCAGCAACCGGCGGCGCGACGGTGACATGGCACTCCAATGAA
>JAZDLZ010000849.1:0-5882 GCA_043801535.1 Pseudomonadota bacterium | reverse complement strand
TTCATTGGAGTGCCATGTCACCGTCGCGCCGCCGGTTGCTGCGGCCAGAATAGCACCTCGAAAGAGGAATGGAACAAGGAACTAGGGACTAGGCACAGAGGGCCGGGAACAGCACGACCAACGGTTTTGTTTCACACCCAGATTTTGTTGGGGAGCCCCGTCTACTCGGGGGCTGGTTGGCGAGGATCTGGCGATGGCGACGAAGAGGATGGGGAATCAGGGAAGACAAACGGAGCCATGGTCGGCACTTGCTGCGGCGAGCACGACGAGCACGGCGAAGGCGAGCACGGCGACTGCTGTGACTCCCTCGCGTCGGGCACTGCCCTGTCGTCCGCCGCCGCCTCGAGCCCGGCTGGGCTGCGTTGCTCCTCGACGATGATGGGCAGTGGAACGCGCATGGCAGGACGGGTGGTGGTGGCCGGGGAAGGCGCTCTGGTTGGCGAGAGCGACGGAACCAGGGCGTCGCGCAGTGCTCGCGAGCAGCGCAGGACCGAGGCTGCGCTGATCTTCGCCGGAGGCAAGGACTCGCGCAGTGCCTCGGCCACGCCGTGGAAGCGAGAATACAGCGGTGGCTGCATTGCGGCGGTACGAGTCGTCGGTTGCTTCGTTTGCTGCTTCGTTTGCTGCTGGCGTTTGGCGTGGCGCGCGTGTACTTCGAAGGCGAAGTTGTCGACGACCTCTGGGTCGACGGGATCGCCGTTCAGAGCGAGGGTCAGGGAGAGAAGTCCTTCCTTTTCGGCGGCATGGAAGAACTGGGCTTCGGAGATCTTGTTGGGCATGCACTCCAGTGGACCGACGCTGACGACTCCGTCGATGACCCCTTCGCGGTGCTCGTGAATCGGGCCTCCGACGGTGAGCACGGCTTCGCCTACCAGCTCGTGGCGCAGGTAGGGCGCGGCGGCTGCCAGGGTATCCTCTACCGTGGTGCGTTTCGGCCAACCGAGAGTCGAGCCAATCGCTCGGTAGGTGACGTCGGTGATCCGATTCTGCAAGTAGTTGTTGAAGCGAGCGGCGAATCCCGACTGGGTGCCCTCGACGAGATTGATGTGATCCATGTACTCGAGCCACTCGTAGAAGGCAGCAAAGCGACAGCGAATGCCGCGCTCCTCGAGCTTCTTGATCACGAAGTCGTTGGCGAACGGGTCGCAACGCACGTAGATCTCGCCGACCACGATCACGGTTGGCAAGGTCTTGTCGAGCTTGACGGCGGCGAATTCCCGGGCGGCCTGTCCGAGGAGCTCGGTGCAGCCAAAGAGGCGACCGCTGGCAACCTCGGTCAGGGATGCCGAGGTGCTCAAGTCACCTTTTCCCCGCTGTTCGAGCAACTCGATGAGCTTCTGGTAGTAGCGCCGGTGGATTTCTTCGGCAGCGCCCTTGCGAGACTCGACTGGTCGCACGTCGTAGAGCGCCTCGAGGAGCAAGTCGGACGCCATGAAGCCGGAGAACACCAGGCTCACGAAGCCGGCCGGTATGTCGTCGAAATAGTCGCTCGACACCGGCGACCAGATGCGAACGCGGTCTTTCCAGCCAAGCCTTTCGAGGACGATCTTGTGGAGAAGATTGTAGACCCCGAAGCGACACGGTCCACGAGCGCTGGGCATGAAGAACGCAAACCGCGCGTCGCTGTCGCGATCGCGCTCGAGGCGCGCCAGCAGGCTGCCCATGGTAATGCACATCGGGATGCACTCTTTTCCCGAGGTGTGGCGCCGGCCGAGCTGAACTGCCTCGCGATCGGGCATCGGCAGGCTCTCCGCCGGGATACCGAGCCCGCGCAGGCAGGCTGCCAGCGCCTCGGCGCCGGGTCCCATTCTCGGGATGAGCACTATCTCCTCGCGACGCCGGATTTCCTCGAGACCTTCCTTGTCGACCTCGATCGCCTTGAACGAGCTCGGCCGGCGGCGCTGCGGTCTGGCGGCGACGTCCTCCCGGACGCAATGGAGGAAGGCTTCGATTCTGGTCTTGGTACCGGCATCCCCGGAGTGACCATCCGTCTCGATGATGGCGAACGGCTTGCCTTCCATCACGTAGGAATAGAAGTGCAAGCTGAAGGAGTCGGGACCGCACGAGTAGTTGCTGCAGTAGACGCTGTAGATGCCCGAGGCTCGACGGATCTGGTGGGCGGCACGCAGGTTGCGCTGCCCGTAGCCCCAGAACATGTCGTAGAAGACCGGCGTACCTTCGGCGATCGGGTAGCAGTCCACCGGGATGGCAAGCACACCCTGCTCGCGCAGAATCGCCGGGACATTGGAATTGAGCACGTTGTTGTAGATGGTGTAGGCCCGGCCGAGCACCACCACCGGCAGGATGTCTTCTTTGGCACAGAAGCGCAGCGCCTTTCTGCCTAGCTCCAGACACTGGCTATCGAAGCGGGTCTGGGCGGAGAGCGCGGTACGGTACGCTCGTTCGAAGCGCTCGTCGTGGTGTTTGTGCAGCCGACCCAGCTCTCTGGCCAGCCGCCGGCAGCTCTCGACGAATTCCGCGGACTCCAGGTTGCCGGCGCCGGCGTCGATCACCGGCGAGACAATGCGCGCGTTCCTCTCCGAGCCGAGATCCAGCCTGATCATGTCGGTGCTGGCCTGCACGATCGGACAGAGCACGGCAGTCTGCTCGTCGGCCACGCGCGGCAGCTCGCGCAGCATCGGCAAGAACAGGTAGTCGGGCCGTTCGTCGGCCATTTCGCTCACCAGGCCGTGGTACTGCTGCATCGGGGCGCAGAACGGGATGTTGGCCTCCTCGATTCCGCGTTTGAGGGCTTCGTGCCCGGCACCCGAGCGCACGCGAACTTCCAAGCCCAGCTCGGCGAGGAAAGTGGCGAAGAACGGGAACAGGCTCTTTAGCTGGAACTCGTCGGTCATCAAGATGGACTTGCTGCCTGGTTGCGCCGCTGCTGCCACCTTGGCAACGATCTCTTTGGCGAGCTCTTCGCGCTCGCGGAAAGGATCGGGCGCGCGATCCGGCAGCTTGCGCTTGCGCGTTCCCTTGTCGTAGAGGGCGCAGCCACCGCCCCAGGTGAAGCGCTGGCGCTGGCCTTCCACCACCGTGAAGATGCGGTCGATGCGGCACTTGTTGCCCGATCCGCCGCAGCCGACCGTTGCCTTGCAGACGAAGGTGTCTTTGCGCTCCACCTTGGCCTCGAGAAAGCGCCGAACGTCGAGGGCAGCGGCTGCTCTGTAGTCCGTAAGCGAAACCGTAGTCGCGCTCGTAGTCGCGCTCGCGCTCGCGCTTATGCTCGCGCTCGTATTCGTATTCGTGCGCGCAGCCGTACTTGTGGTTGTGCTCGACGATCCAAAGACGGTGTCTTGGCCAGCGCCCGCGTTCGGACGAGGGAGCGTAGAGCAGGCATTTCCGGTCACTGCGACGGCCACGGTCGGGGCGTCCCGGGCAGTGAGAAGATCGCGGCACGTCAGAAGAGCGATGCCAAGAGCGCCGACCGTACCCGGGTTCGGCGGAATGACTACTTCGCTGCCGGTCTGCCTGACCACTGCCGCGGCCAGAGCATCGGCGGAGAAGGGCATTCCCTGGCAGAAGATCACGCTGCCAACCGACCGGCTGCCTTTGACGCGGTTGAGGTAGTTCTGCACGATGGAGTCGTATATTCCGGCGATGATCGCTCGCTGGTCGACTCCACTGGCGACCGCCTCGTCGATGATTTCGGCCATGAATACCGAGCAGTGCTGGCCGAGGGAGACTCCCATCGGGCTCGCGAGCGCTTCGCCGCCAAGCTGGGCGACGTCGGCGATGCCGGAGAATCGCCGGCCCTGCTCTTCGATGAACGAACCAGTGCCGGCGCTGCACGCTTCGTTCATCGCGGCGTCGACAACGCGGCCTTCGACCAGACGGATGTACTTGGCATCCTGCCCGCCGATCTCGAAGATGGTATCCACTCGCGGGTCGTAGTGAAGAGCGCCCTCGGCGTGGGCGGCAATCTCGTTCAACACGAAAACCGCGTTCTTGCCGTAGCAGGTCGAGAGCAGCGAGCCAACGATCTCGCGACCGCTCCCCGTCACTCCGATGGCCGCGACGACAGGCCGGCGTCGCGGAGCCCAGGCCTGCATCTCCGTCGAAGACACAGGCGAGCAGATGCTTTGGATCCGAGGCTGCTGGTTGTTGGCCGAAGGCTGTAGACTCGTAACTCCGCCGCCCCGAGCGCCGGCAGCTTCCGTTCCGGTTGCGGCGGAGCTGCTCGCCGGTCCGTCGACGAATTGCTGCATCAGCGCTTGCGCGGCGCCGACCGGGTTGCCATTGGTTCGCAGGTAGCCCTCCCAGACCACCTGCTTGGTTTGGATGTCGAGAGCTACCACCTTCGAGCCTGTCGAGCCGATGTCGAAACCAAGCACCAAGGTGCGCGCAGCGTCGTTCTCGGTCTCGATGATAGGCGACGGCGGCAGGGGAGGCATGCGCTTGACCATGGGGAGGTAGCTCGCAAGGGCAGGTACCTGGTCGAGAGGCGCGTCGCCTGCGGCGAGGACGAGCCCGTCCAGCGAAGGAATCCAGGCTGGATGCTCGGCTGCCAGGACAGCGCAGCCGACAGCCTCGAAGAACACCACGTCGCTTTCCAAGTCCATTTCCGCCCCTGCGGGAGCGGGGGCCGGAGTAGGAGCCGGAGCCGGAGCGTCCCCTTTGGTGGCCGGCAGCAGCGTCATTCCGTGCTTGGCAAGAAAGCGCCGGAAGTGCTCCCTGATGCGTCGGGCTCGGCTGGCTCCGCCGATCAGAGCGACCCGTGGTGGCGTCAGCTTGGGTTTGATGAGTACTTGGACGTTCTCGCAGACCGCGTCATAGAGGCCTGCCAGGATTCTCGCCCGGCTCTCCCCTTTGTTGGCGAGGTGAGTCATGTCGGTCTTGAGGATTACCGGACAGCGTCCCGACAGCGGGGCAGGATCGGCGACGTCGGCACAGATGGCGCTGGCAGCCTCGACGGTGAGATCGAATCGCTCGACCAGCTGGCGCAGAAAGTTGCCAGTGCCCTGCGAGCAGCGCGAGTTCTCGCGGAACACCTCGACGCCCTTGTCCTTGTCGCGCAGCTCGAGCACCGAGAATCCGTGGCTGCCAATCGAGACCACCGTGGCTGGCTCGGCGTCGTGGAAAAAGCGGAACCCAGTTGCCTGGGCTTGCTTGGTCGGGATCCGCGGCAGATTCACCTGTCGGCTAAGCCTACCGCTCACCGCGGCAGCGGTTACCCCATCCCAATCCCATTCCGCGAGCGCCCGCACCAGGGTCTGTCCGGGTTCCTTGCGATGATCGGTTGCGAGCCGGCGAACCACTACCAGCCCACTCCCTTCCCGAGCGAGCTCTACGACCTTGATCGTTTCCGCCCCAACATCGATGCCTACAAATCTTTCGGAGCTTGGTGTCGCCATCGCCTACCTCGAGCTAGAGTGCACTCTTGTCTTTGGGTACTGCACTGCTGCACTGCTGCACGGTTGATGTTTTCGGTTCGTTTGCCGTCTATGAGCCTTGGGCTCAGGAAGAAGCTTCGCGTAAAAAAGACTGACATGGCAGTCTAGTCAAGCTGCCAGCGTCCGTCAACTTCCAAATCGCCGAAAGCAGGGCCACAATGGATGCTCTCCGCCGCTGGCAGGCGAGCTCGATTTGTAACCGCTGAATATATCTAGACATTATTCGTAGGCTGGGTCCAGTGCCGTCTCCCGGGGGACAAGCAGGGACGGTTTCGTAGCGGATGACAGGTGCGGACAATGCCTGCACATGCAGTCTAGTCACGGTCAGCCACTAGCCAGAAGGTAGGTTTCTCTGCTATAGCCAAAACGGTCTGGTAGGAAGAAAGGGTGAAGAGCGCAGGAAACACTCGAGGAGCGCGGAGAGTTGTTCATGTGGTTTCGCGCAATACCAAACGATGCGCCTGCGTGTCCTTCCCCGGTGTAGCG
>JAZDLZ010000830.1:0-5888 GCA_043801535.1 Pseudomonadota bacterium | reverse complement strand
AGTCTTCTCTGGTGATGGTGCTGCAGGACATCCAGTCGGAGTTCAACTACCTTCCCTGCGAGGCGCTCGAGATGGTTGCGGCGGCGCTGTCGGTGCCGCGCTCGCGGGTGTTTTCCGTGGCCACGTTCTCCAAGGTGTTCCGCCTGAAGCCACAGGGAAAAACGATTATCCAGGTGTGCAAGGGAACTGCCTGCCACGTGCGCGGCGCGCAGTTGCTCGAGGACGAGCTCGCCCGTCGTCTGGAGGTCGAGGTTGGCGGTACGACCAAGGATCTGGCGTTCACCTTGAGGACGGTCAACTGCGTCGGCGCCTGTGCGATGGCGCCGGTAGTGATTGTCGGCGAGCGCTATCACGGTGAGGTCAAGCCTGCCGAGATCGAGCGAATGCTCAAGAACGCCGGGAGGTCGGCTGGCTCGGTGCTGGCCGCCGAGATTCCGGCCGCCACGACTGCGGCCGCCGAGACTGCGGCCGATCGCGCGGTGCCGCCGCCCGTGGCCGAGGGGCAGGCGCTCCTCGGGACGTCGATGAAGTCTCCACGCGAGGTCATCGATCGCTCTGCGATAGCCGCGGAGACCCGTCGTTCGCTGCGCGGCAGCATCGTAGTCTGCGGCGGACCGGGCTGCCTGGCAGCAGGTGCCAAAGAGGTCCACGCCGCGCTCCACCACGAAGCAGCCACGGCTGGCATCAACCTCCGAGTCGAGCTCGGCGAGTGTCGGCACTCGCCCGACGAGCACCGGCTCACGCTCTCCGGTTGCCAAGGGTTGTGCCAGAAAGGTCCCCTCGTTCACGTCTTGCCTCAGGACACGCTCTACACGCAGGTGAAGGCCAGCGACGCGCGCGCCATCGTTGACGCGGTTGCCAGCAAGACCGTGGTCGAACGGTTGCTGGCTGCACCGGGCTCGCCGACTCGCGCTGCCAATCCGTTCTACCAGGGACAGGAGCTGCGGGCGCTGGCCACCTGCGGCAAGGTCGACCCGACGAGCCTCGACGACTATCTGGCGCTCGGCGGGTTTGCTGCCCTTGCCCGTGCCGTGGCCGAGCTTTCGCCGGCACAGGTGCTCGAGATGGTCGCCAGCTCCGGGCTGCGTGGTCGCGGAGGAGCAGGTTTTGCCACCGGACGAAAGTGGCAATCGGCGTTGCGCGCCGCCGGCAAGTCCGGCCTGCCGCCCTTCGTGCTCTGTAACGGCGACGAGGGCGACCCTGGCGCGTTCATGGATCGAGCCATCATGGAAGGTTCTCCCTTCCAGGTGATCGAGGGCATGATTCTCGGAGCCTATGCGCTTGGCGCCAGCGAGGGATACGTCTACGTGAGAGCCGAGTATCCCCTGGCAGTGACCAGGCTCCAGCATGCCATCGAGGTCTGCCGGCACGCCGGACTGCTCGGCACGCATATCCTCGGCGGCAAGCTCTCCTTCGACATCAATATTTCTCGCGGTGGCGGCGCCTTTGTCTGCGGCGAATCGACCGCGCTGATGCGGAGCCTCGAGGGCAAGGTAGGCGAGCCACGGGCAAAGTACGTGCGCTCGGTCGAGCGCGGTCTGTACGATCGCCCAACCGTGCTCAACAACGTGGAGACCTGGGCGCTGGTTCCGGGCATCGTTCGGAACGGTCCACAGTGGCTCTCGTCGCTCGGGACTGCTGGTTCCAAAGGTACCAAGGCCTTCTCGCTCGTCGGGCAGGTAAAGAACACCGGGCTCGTCGAGGTTCCGATGGGAACCACCCTCCGCCATCTCATCTTCGACATTGGTGGCGGCGTGCGCGACGGCAGAGCTTTCAAGGCAGTCCAGACAGGCGGACCGTCTGGGGGGTGTCTGCCGGAGAGCAAGCTGGATCTGCCAATCGACTTCGAAGCGCTCTCCGAAGCAGGGTCGATGATGGGCTCGGGCGGCATGATCGTCATGGACGATCGCACCTGCATGGTGGACGTGGCTCGCTACTTCGTCGAATTCCTGAAGGAAGAATCCTGCGGCAAGTGCGTCCCCTGTCGACTGGGATTGCAGCAGCTCTCCCATCTGCTCGGCCGCCTCGTGCGCGGTCAGGCAGTCGCCGCCGATCTCGACGCTATCCTCGATATCGCCCAAGGCATGACCGAGAACAGCCTGTGCGGTCTGGGCAAGAGCGCTCCCAATCCGGTGCTCTCCACTCTCCGCTACTTCCGTGACGAGTACGAGGCGCACCTGCGAGGTGTCTGTCCGGCTGGGGTGTGTCGAGAGCTGATCAGCTACGAAATCACGCCCGAATGCCCCGGCTGCCTCCGCTGTATCAGGGCCTGCCCGGTAACGGCGATTGCCGGCAAGAAGCAAGAAGTCCACGTCATCGACCAGACGCTCTGTACCAGGTGTGGAATCTGTCGATCCATCTGCCAGTTCGATGCCGTCCGCGTTGTCCTCGACGCACCCGCGCGGGTCGCGCGCGGCGGAGGGGAGGCTCATCGGGCTCTGCCCGATGAGGGGGGGGCCCCGTTGGGGTCTCCCCAACGGGGGGACGGCGAGGGCTCGCAGCCGTCCTCAGATCGACGGGAAAGTCCCCCCCTGATCGGAGGTGCGAGATGAATGCCCGGCACCAGATCCAGCACCAGCTCCAGACGCAAAGGCTGGTACGTTTCACCATCGACGGACGGCCGTTCGAGGTCGCCGAGGGAACCTACGTGCTCGAGGCGGCAAAGCGGGTCGGAATCGAGATCCCGACCCTGTGCGAGCACCCCGATCTCGAGCCCATTGGTGCTTGTCGTCTCTGTATGGTCGAAGTGACCCATCCCGATTGGGGCGGCTGGAGCGGTCTGATGACCGCCTGCCTCTATCCAGTCACGTCCGGTCTCCAGATCGCCACCGAGAGCCCGCGAGTGCTGCAGTCTCGCCGGCAGACTCTTTCTCTGCTCGCCGCCCGCTGTCCTGGCAGCGCGGTGATAAAACAGCTCGCCGCTCGCTACCACGCCAAGACTGATTGTCTTCGGGTCGAGCCCGAGCCAGGAGAATCCAGGCCCAGAGCCGAATCCGACAACTGCATCCTCTGCGCGCTCTGCACCAGAATCTGCGAGACCTACGCGACGGGGGCCATCACCACCTGCAACAGAGGAATCAGCAAGGCGATAGGGACTTTCGCCGGCGCGCAGCCGACCGAATGCGTCGGCTGCGGAGCTTGCGCAGCGGTCTGTCCTACCCAGACCATAGCCGCTCGGCGAGCTGCAACTGGCTACGAGATCTGGGGACGCTCCTTCCCCGCGAAAGTCTGCACGGTGCAAAGCTCCAAGTGTACGGGTTGCGGAGCCTGCGAAGAAGCGTGTCCGTTCTCGGTGCCGAGAGTCGTAGTGAGAATCACCGATCAGCGCGTCGCCACTATTCCCGCCGAGAGTTGTCGCGGCTGCGGAGCGTGTGTCGGCGCTTGTCCTGGGGGAGCTATCGAGCAGTGCGAAAACACCTGGCACACCATCGTGGGACAGCTACCCCTGCGCGACTAGGTCGCCGCCGCATAGCGACCATTGTCACGGCGACCAAGGAGGCCTATCCATGAGCCGCGTCGTTGTATTCGCCTGTCCCCGGTCGAACCTGGGCCAGTCGAAATTGCCCGAAGGAACGCATCTCCACGAAGTGCCGTGTACTGGACGAGTCAGCGTTGCTCTCTTGCTTGCCGCGCTCGCCCGCGGAGCAGATGGGGTGCTGGTGCTCGGCCGCCATCAGGAGAGCTGCCGGCTACGCGGAGCGGAGGACCTCGCCAAGGATCGTGCCCGCCGCGCCAATCGCGCGGTTCGTCTCGTCGGGCTCGGTTCCGGGCGCATTCGTTTTCGTGTAGCCGAGCCAGGACCGACCGGTCCGCAGCAGACAGTCGAGGAGTACGCGTCGGCAATCGAGTCGCTTGGCCAGTGTCCGCTCGCTCACGCTGCGCCGCCCTCTCTCTCTACAAAGGAGACTCTCGCTACCTCCGTTGGCATTCTGCGCTGGATGCTCGATCAGCAGACAGCCAGACCAGACGGCACCTTCTGGCTAGAAGAGAATGGCCAGGACGAACCGTCGCCGGACGTTGCCCTGCTTGCGGCAGGCTCCATGGCTCTCCTCGACACGATCGCCGCCGATCTGTTCAAGCCAATCAGCATTGGAGCGGCGGTCGGGACCGCTACCAGCACCTTGACCAGTCTCGGGATATCCTCGGTGGGCGTCTGGCTGGGAAGCGTCAACACCAAGCGGGCAGGGGTGCTGCGCGAAGTACCGGCGGTATACACCTTCTGCGAGGAGGATACCGACAACCTCCTCGAGGCGGGAGTCAAGGCGGCGAGCTTGCACGAGCTGCTCTCAGTGCACAGCGCCGAGCTGCCTGAACCGCCAGTTGCCGCCCCGGTCGGCTGTGATGGTTCCAAAGAACAGACGAGTCTGCTCGAGTCGCTCGGCTACCGCCCGCAAGACCTTGGCCGCGATCCGCTATCCGACGGACTCTCGATCTCGCCGGAGCAACGAGTCAAGGCCGAGAATCGGCTGGCCGAGGCCGAACGCCGAGGAGCGCCAGCCATCCTGACCATGACGCCGACCAGTCTTGCGGCGTGGGCCATGATTACCAGGCAGGGTACCTGGCGCTCGAGCAGAGTACTGCCAGTATTGCCACACCAGCTCGCCTGGTTCGCGATCGCCGGTGTCCCTCTGTCAATCAGCGATATCGGCAGCCTGGTGGCGACTGACTACCGGTCACTTTCTCCGAAGGAGAATCCATGAGCAGGAGCCCGCACAAGACAGCTGACCTGGACAGCTCCAGGCTCCGGATCCGCCAGATCCAGCAGATCCGCCAGATCCGGCGGATCCAGCATCATCCGATCCTGCCATCTCTACCAGAGCCATCGATCAGCGTTTCCTTCAATGGTCAGTCTATTCCGGCTCGCGACGGGGAAATGCTGAGCTCCGCCCTCTACGCCGCCGGGGTGTCCGTGTTTGGCCACCACCACCGCGACGGGGGCGCCCAGGGTATCTTCTGCGTCAACGGCCAGTGCTCCCAGTGCACTGTGCTCGTCGACGGCAAGCCGCTCAAGGCGTGCACGACCGCGGCAGCCCAGGGCATGGTGGTCGAGAGTTGCGAGGGGCTTCCTCGACTTCCGTCCGACGACACCGTGCCGCTCTTGTCTGCGCCAGGCGAGCAGCATGCTCAAGTGCTCGTCCTTGGCGGAGGACCGGCAGGGCTCTGTGCCGCCGTCGAGCTGGGACTTCTCGGGATCGAGGTGTTGATCGTCGACGACAAACCCGAGCTGGGCGGCAAGCTCACCCTGCAGACCCACCAGTTCTTCGGCTCGGTAGCCGAGTGCTGGGCAGGTACTCGCGGAATCGACATCGGCCATCTCCTGGCCAGACAGATCGCCCAGCTTCCGTCGGTGCGGGTGTGGCGGAACAGCACCGCGCTCGGCATCTACGCCGATCGCAAGGTGGGCATTGCCACCCCGACTGGCTATCGTCTCGTCGAGTTCGACTCCATGCTCGTCGCCCTCGGCGCCCGCGAAAAGAGCCTGGTCTTTCCGGGCTGCGACCTTCCCGGAGTGTACGGCGCCGGAGCTTTCCAGACTCTCGTCAATCGCGATCTGATCTCGGCAGCACGCCGGCTCTTCGTGCTCGGTGGTGGCAACGTCGGCCTGATTGGCGCCTATCACGCCCTTCAGGCTGGCATCGACGTGATCGGGCTGGTCGAGGCGCTGCCCGAGGTCGGCGGCTACAAAGTCCACGCCGACAAGCTCCGTCGTCTCGGAGTACCGGTTTGGACTTCCCACACGGTTCTCCGTGCCGACGGCGGGCCAAAACAGGATTGCCTCCGCAGCGTCACTATCGCCGCCGTGGACAAGAGCTTTGCCCCGATCCCGGGCACCGAGAGGACGTTCGCGGTAGACACCCTGCTCATCGCGGTCGGATTGAGCTCGTGCG
>JAZDLZ010000824.1:0-3921 GCA_043801535.1 Pseudomonadota bacterium | reverse complement strand
ACATGGCCAAAGACGCGGAATGGTTTCAGATGCACACGCATGGTTTCGACGTGACGGTGAAGAACATCTCCGCCGAGACGTACATGCTGGCGTTGCAAGGCCCTCTGGCCGAGGAAATCTTGCAGCCGCTGACAGACACCGACCTCTCGAAAATGCCTTATCACACCGCTCGCGACGGCGCAGTGGCCGGCGCGCCCACGCTGATCGCCCGCAGTGGCTACACGGGTGAGGATGGCTTCGAGTTGTTCTTCCCGGCGACGCAGGCGACGAAGGTGTGGGACGCTATCATGGAGGTCGGCAGCCCGAAGGGGATGCTGGCCATCGGCCTGGCGGCCCGCGATTCGCTGCGATTCGAGCCGTGTATGCCGCTCTACGGACAGGAGATCGGGCCGGACATCAGCCCATTGGAGGCCGGGCTGGGTTGGGCGGTGAGCCTGGGCAAAGGGCCATTCATCGGGCGGGAAGTCTTGCTCAAGGAGAAGCTGGAAGGGTCGGAGATGAAGCTGGTGGGCTTCGAGATGATCGACAAGGGCGTGCCCCGCCACGAGTACGAGGTGGCCTGGGAGGACGAGATCATCGGCGAGGTGACGACCGGCATGTTCTCGCCGACCACGCAGCGCTATGTCGGGTTGGCCTTCGTGCCGACGAACATGGCCGCGCTGGGCAACGAGATCGACATCATCATCCGGGATAAGGCGCGCCGGGCGGTGCTCGTGAAGAGGCCGTTCTACATTCCGGCGTACCGGCGGTGATACAAATCAATCTTTCAAATCAAGGAGGAAAAACGCAATGACAACAGCGAGTGAACTGCGGTACGATGCAAATTGTCGCTACACCAAAACCAGCGAGTGGGTCCGCCCGATGGAGGGGGGAAAGGCCCGGCTCGGGCTCACCGATTATGCCCAGGACCAGTTGTCCGACATCGTCTACGTGGAGATGCCTGAGATCGGCGACCGTTTCGCGAAAGGCAAGCCCTTCGCGGTGGCTGAATCGGTGAAGGCCACCTCCGACTGCTACATACCGGTGAGCGGCGAGATCATCGCCGTCAATGGAGACCTGGAAGGCAGCCCCAACCTGGTAAACGATGACCCGTACGGCGCGGGCTGGTTCGTGGAGATCGAGCTGAGCGACCCGGCTGAGCTGGATGACCTGATGGATGCCAAAGCCTATCAAGCCTTCATCACTGAGGAGCTGGCGAAAGGAGGTCACTAGACCATGACCTACGTTCCGCATAGCGAGGCGGACCGGCAGGCGATGCTCGAGACGATAGGGGCGAAATCTATCGACGAGTTGTTCGCTGTCGTGCCGGAGAAAGTCCGCTATCCTGCGCTCAAGCTGCCCGCGCCGATGTCCGAGCTGGAGATCTTGCGCGAGCTACAGCAGATGAGTGAACGCAACAAGGATTTGCAGCACAACCTGTGTTTCCTGGGCGCGGGCGCGTACAACCATTACGTGCCCAGTGTGGTGGATCACATTATCAGCCGGTCGGAGTTCTTCACGGCCTATACGCCGTACCAGCCCGAAGTGAGCCAGGGCACGCTGCAAACGATCTTCGAGTATCAGAGCATGATGTGCGCGCTCACTGGTATGGAAGTCGTGAATGCTTCTCACTACGATGGCGCGACGGCAGCAGCCGAGGCCGTTATCATGGCCGTGAGTGTCGCGCGCGGCAAGCGGCGTAAGGCGATTGTGTCGCCATTCCTGCACCCGGAATATCGCCAGACGATCAGGACGTACACGCAAGCCATGGAGATACAGATCGTGGGCGATGAGCGCGCGGCCAACGACCTGGCCGCGCTGGCCGCGATGCTCGACGATCAGACGGCCTGCGTGATCATCCAAAATCCCGATTTTCTGGGTAGGATCGAGTCGCCCGAGGTGTTGGCCCATTTCGCGGAGACGGTCCATGCGGCCGGTGCGCTGTTGGTGGTGAGCGCGAATCCCATTTCGTTGGGCCTGCTCGTTCCGCCCGGCGAATACGGCGCGGACATCGCCATCGGTGAGGGGCAGCCGCTGGGCAACGAGCTGAACTACGGCGGCCCCTATCTGGGCTATTTCGGCTGCCGCGAAGAGTATGTCCGCAAGATGGCCGGCCGTCTCGCCGGAGAGACCGTCGACGCGCACGGTAAGCGCGGGTTTGTGCTCACGCTGTCTACACGCGAACAGCACATCCGGCGCGAAAAGGCCACCTCCAACATCTGCACCAACCAGGCCCTGTGCGCTCTGGCTGCCGGGGTCTATCTGGTGTCACTGGGCAAATGCGGGCTGAGTCAGGTGGCCGGGCTGTGTTACCACAAGGCCCACTACGCCGCCGACCGGATCGATGCGCTCAAAGGGTTTAAGGTGGATCGGAGCAACGCCTTCTTCAACGAGTTCGTCGTGTCGGTTCCGATGAAGCCGGCGACGGGGCAGGATGCCCTCTCCACAGAGCTGAATCGCAAGCTGCTGGACAGACATATCGTCGGTGGGTTCGATCTGGGCCGGGTCTACCCCGGCATGGCTGGCAAGATGCTCTTGTGTGTGACCGAGATGCACACCCGAGAGGATATCGACCGTCTGGTTGACACGTTGAAGGAGGTGGCGTCATGACCGAGCCTTTGATTTATGAGATCAGCAGCCCCGGACGCTGTGGATGCTTCTTGCCGGGCCTGGATGTGCCGGAGAGCGATATTCCCCAGGAGTTCGTGCGCAAGGAATTGCCCCTGCCGGAAGTGAGCGAGGTCGATTTGGTCCGGCATTACATCAGGCTGTCGCAGATGAACTGGGGCGTGGACAAGGGCTTCTACCCGCTGGGCTCCTGCACGATGAAATACAATCCGAAGGTCAACGAACGGGCCGCCCGCGTGGCCGGTTTCGTCAGAACCCATCCCTATCAGGACGAGTCGAGCGTGCAGGGCAACCTGCAAATGATGTACGAGCTACAAGATTTCCTGGCCGAGATCGGCGGCTTTGCGGCGGTGTCGCTGCAACCGGCGGCCGGCGCGCACGGTGAGCTGACCGGTATCCTCATCATGCGGGCTTACCATCTGTCGCGTGGAGAGTCCAAACGGCTCAAGATGCTTATCCCTGACTCGGCGCACGGGACCAACCCGGCATCGACGACGATGAGCGGGTTCCAGATGGTCGAGCTGCCGTCCGATCCGCGGGGCAACGTGGACCTGGCCGCGCTGGAAGCGGCCTGCGACGATACTGTGACCGGCCTGATGCTGACCAACCCCAACACGCTGGGGCTGTTCGACGAGAACATCCTGAAGATCGCTGATCTGGTGCATGGCTGCGGCGGCCTGCTCTACGGAGATGGAGCTAACCTGAACGCGCTGTTGGGCATCTTCAAACCGGCGGAGCTGGGCTTCGACGTGATGCACTACAACTTGCACAAGACGTTCTCTACGCCACACGGCGGCGGCGGTCCCGGCTCCGGGCCAGTAGGCGTGGTCGAGAAACTGGCGAAGTTCCTGCCCGGCCCCATCGTGGTGAAAGGCGATGACGGTTTCGAGCTGCACATGCCGCAATCCTCCATTGGGCGGGTGAAGTCCTTCTACGGCAACTTCGGCGTCATGGTGCGGGCCTACACCTACATCAAGATGCTGGGGGCCGAAGGGCTGCGCCAGGCCAGCGAGGATGCGGTGCTCAACGCCAACTACCTGCAAGCCCAACTGAAGGATGTGTTCCCGCTGGACCATGACCGCTATTGTATGCACGAGTTCGTGTTGCGGGGTCAACTCAAGGGTGCGCCTGATGTCCACGCGCTGGACATCGCCAAACGACTCATCGACCTGGGCTTCCATCCGCCCACAAACTACTTCCCGCTGATCGTGCCGGAGGCGTTGATGATCGAGCCGACGGAGACGGAAAGCCGTGAGACGCTGGATGCGTTTGTGGCGGCGATGAAACAAATCGCGGAGGAGGCCAGGACCGACC
>JAZDLZ010000816.1:0-2289 GCA_043801535.1 Pseudomonadota bacterium | reverse complement strand
TGAACTACTTGATCACCGGCACTGCGAAGAGGATGCCACCGAACAAGAGGTACGCCAGGATCAGCGTCCAGACGACGTTGACGGCCTGGGCGCCGAGGAAGGCCACGGCCGGCCGGCCGCCTTCCATTCCTGCCAGCTCGGTGAACTTCGTCTCGAGGCCGATGCTTACGAAAGCCAACGCGAACCAGAATGTCCGAAGCCCGCTCAACATCCCCTTCGTCGGGATGACAATAGAAGAGGGGAGGATGAACGAGAACAGGATCGAGGCGACCAGGAAGCCCAGGACGAACTTCGGGAAACGCTCCCAGATCACGCCCGCACCGGGCCGCTCCCCCGTCTCGGCGCCGCGCTTGTAGGCCCACCAGACCGCCAGGATGAAGGCCGCCACGCCGATCAGAACGTTCTGGGAGAACTTGACGATGACGCCCGTCTTCATCGCGGCATCACTGATCAGCGCCCCGGCCGCCACCACCGAGCCGCTGGTATCCAGCGTCCCGCCCAACCATGCCCCGCCGACTATGTCCGGGATTCCAAAACCCCTCACGATATATGGCATGATCACCATCATGGGTACGGCGCAGATCAGCACGATCGAGGTGACATAGGACAGCTTCTTCTTGTCACCCTGAATCGCGCCGCAGGCCGCGATCGCCGCGGACACGCCGCAGATCGAGACTGCCGTAGAAAGCATGACCGCGAAATCGTCATCTACTCGCAGCTTCCTGGCCAGCCAGAAGCAGCAGTACCAGACGACGCTCACGACGAGAACGGCCTGAACGATTCCCAGGGCGCCCGCCTGGAGAATCTCGTAGAACAAGATCCCAGACCCGAGGATCACCAGACCTGTCTTGATGTAGTACTCGGTCCGGACGGCCTCTTTCAACCAGTCCGGGACCCCGATGATGTTGCTAATGATCAGGCCCAGGAGCAAGGCCCACAGGACGAACTCGACCCCGTAGTAGCCCACCGTGTAGTTGCCGGCGATGAACCTGGAAAGCCACGCCAAGATGTAGACGACCGGAAAGCCTACAACGAACGCGCCGGCCGGCCGACCCATAAGGGCATACCCAATGGCTGCCAGCACCAGGAATCCCAGGCCAATCAGTAAGGACCAACCAATGTTTCCGCCAGTGAACACGTTGCCTGGAAGCTGGCCCGCCGGTCCAGAGATCTCTCTGCCAATGGTGTCTGCTTGCTTCTTGAGGCCGGCGTCCTGCGCCTTCTTGCCCGTGTCGCCGAGCTTCTTCGCCGCATCACCGATGGCCTTCCGTTCCCCGGTACCCATAGCGGTCTTGAGGGCGGTGGCCGCTGCCAACACGTCGGCCTCGTTCTTTTCCCCTGCCGATTTGACCAAGCTATCTACCATGGGGGTTTTCTCGGAAACCAGGCCACTGAACTCTCCCCCGGTTGTCCATCTGAAGCTTGGCATCTTGACTTGAACGCCCAGGATGATCAGAAGGATGATCAAGAACCCCAGCCAGACCGCCATCCAGTCTTCGTTCTTCAGCAGGTTCGACCCAGCACCTGGCTTGCCCTTTTCATTCGGCATGGCTAGCCCTCCTTGCGTGTTGAGCCTTCGCGGGCTCGCTGATTAGTAGTTCTTATAAGCAAAGACCTTGCCTGCCCACAAGGAACAAGAAGGTCAACAAAAATCGCGAGTTAGCGGAACAAACAACAAAGAATAAGAGGAGGCTCGTTACCGCTTGGAAACGATCATGCTCCACTGCGTTACCTAAAGGTGACATCATCGCCGGCGGCCGAGAGGTACAGGCATCCCATCGCAAAGTTTGACCCAGGCAAAACCCTACCAATGGAAATACTACAAGCCGCCAGAAATTACAAGAGGCTCGGATGCCCGTGCATACAAATCGTTTCAACCGGCGCCTTTTCCGGGATATACCCTCCGGCAACCAACTCAACGGGATGACACACTTTGATGCGACAACTTCGGTCCTTGAGAAGCGCCTGAAGTTGGGAGATGCAGGAGGGGCAGCCTGTTGCAACCACCTCTGCGCCGGTCTCCAGGATGCTTTCAACTTTCGCCGCCCCCACTTTCTCGGAGAGGTCACGGTGCGTGACACAGAACGATCCCGCACCGCCGCAGCAGACGTCGGCCCCTTTCATCTCTACGAACTCGATCCCGGGAACGGATTTCAGCAGATCTCTCGGTTGCGCGCGCACACCCTGCCCTCGCACCAAGTGACACGGGTCGTGATAGGTCACCCGAATCCGCACCTTCCCCTCAGGGCGGACGAGCCCATTCTTCATCAGGAATTCAGATACGTCAGC
>JAZDLZ010000814.1:0-8951 GCA_043801535.1 Pseudomonadota bacterium | reverse complement strand
GGTCGAAAGGCGGGCGAGCTTGCGGCGGGCATCGGCGAGCGCATCACCCTGCCATACCTCGTCCTCGCGGCAGCCGCGCTTCTCCCAGAGCTCGGCTGCCTGGCCGACCTCGGCGAGAACCGCCAGCTCCTCGTGGCTTTCCTCGAGCCAGCGTCCCAGCCGTGCCCACGTGCGCACGAGTGATTCGTGGACCAGCTCGAGGACTGCTTCGCCGCCGCTGCGACTACCGCTGCCTGTTGTCCCACTGCCGCCATCCCCACGACCGCGGCTGCTGCCGCCGTCACTTCTAGCACGGCGCACGGTGAGGAGGCGCGCCTGGGTAAGTTTTTCCAGCACCTCCTCGATGGCCGATCCAAGTCCCGCGACAGCTGCTGCGACTGGCAATACTCGTCGGGTGCCGGCCGAGGTTACGAGCCGCAGCAAGAGTTGGCGCGCAAGCTCGACCTGAGCAGGGGTCATTGCGGCAAGCACGCCGTCGGCGTGCTCGGCCAGGGAGCCAGCAACGCCACCCATTGTCTCGTAGGCAGCGCGACACAAGAGCCGGCGGGTCTTGTCGCGTCGCTCCCAGAGCATCTGGCCGGCAAACTGGAGCAGGGGCAGGCAAACAGGCGTCATCCCCCCTCCACTGCTCACCGAATCCACCATCTCGGATGGCAGCGAAGGATCGTCGTAGGCATAGCCGACCGCAGCCACGGGGCGCGTGAGCACTTCTTCGAGCGCCTCCCTGCCGGGACGACGCAGGACGAACACCCGGGCAAGCGCTGTTGCTACTTCCGAGCCACCGTCGAGATGACCGAGGAAGTCGTCGCGGACCGTGAATACGGCGCGCACTGGGCTCGACGGATGATCGGCCACTCCGCAGATCGCGCGCAGGAATGTTTCGCGTACTGACCCGTCCGCTACCATCGTGAAGGTCTCTTCGAGTTGGTCCACGAAGAGCAGCACCTTGCTCCGCTCGCGCACTGCCATGTCGTGCAGGAGCACGCCGAGCATTGGTGGCGATTGGCGAAGCTGGTTGGCCATCGTTTCGACGTCGTCGGATCCAAGTAGCGACGCCCACATTGCGTCCTCGGCGCCAGTCATGCCGCGCAGATGTTCTGGTGGCAGGAGGTCGGAGGTGCGAATGACGCTATCGATGCCCTGACTCAACCGCCCCACGCTCTGGCCCGTAGCCAGGCGAGCAGCCAATGCGCCAAACGGGTTGGCGCCAGGCCGGATCGTCAGCACTGTCCAGGCGCCCTGCTCGCGCAGGCGCGGGAGCACCCCTGCCTGTACGAACGAGCTCTTTCCCGCACCGGACGGTCCGACTACCGGAATGACTGCCTGCTCACGAAGGCTCTCGAGGAATACTGCGACCTCGTGATCGCGACCGAAGAACAGATCCGCGTGGTACTCGGAGAACGGGAACAGTCCGCGGAACGGGCTCTGCTCGGCACTGCCCCGGCGCCGGCTGCCAGCCAAGAGCTGCTCGAGTGTCTCGACTACCTGAGCGGCTGCCGGCCGGTTGCCCGCGTCTTTGTCCAGACAGCCCGCCACCATCTCGACGAGCTCCGCCGGCGTGTCCTGAGTTGGCGCCAGCGCCGGCACTGGCTCGGGTCCCGTCACAGCCGCTCCCAGGAATGCCTTCCTGATTTGCTGATACGGCCGTTGACCAACCAGCAGCTCGTACAGAATCATTCCCAAAGCCCAGATGTCCGTTGCCTCGCCGCACCATCCCCCGCGCCACTGCTCCGGTGCCATGTATGCTGGTGTCCCTTGAACCGTGCCCGCGGTCGTGATCTCGCCGTTCCCATTATGTTGATTTGTCAGGCCGCCCGCCTCTTGCTGCGTCGCGACCTCGGTCGCCCCGATACGGTCGGCCAGGCCGGCCAGGCCGGCCAGGCCGGCCAGGTCGGCCGCGCTCGCGGAGCCAATGGCATCCGCGGATTCCGTCGTCGTCGTCACCCTTGCCAACCCGAGATCGACGAGTCGCAGGCGGCCATCCTTGGCCAGAATCACGTTGTCCGGCTTCAGATCGCGATGGAGCACCCTGTGGCGGTGCGCCTCGGCGAGCGCCTGGGCAATGGCCAGGACGATGCGTAGTGATTCTCGCAAGCCCGGCCGTTCTTCGTCCAGTCTCTGGCGCAGAGTCTGCCCCTCGAGATACTCGAGCGCGAGGTATGGCCGGTTCTCGTGTTTTCCTACCGCGTACACCGTCACGATGTGCGGATGAGAGAGACTCGCAGTGAGCTGCGCCTCGCGCATGAAGCGTGCGACCGCTTCCTCGGAGTCGAGGTTGCGCGGATGAATCACCTTCAGCGCGACTCGACGATTCAGCAGAGTGTCGCGCGCGAGGTAGACCTCGCCCATTCCTCCCCTGCCAACCATGCGCACCACCCGGAAATGGTCCACCATGGTCTCCGGCAGAAGGAATGACGGCTGGCTATCGTCGCTACCTGGCATCTATCTCGTCGTCCACCCGGTCCTGCCAATCGCGTCACTTTGCGATCCGGAATCGAGCTTCTGCACCCCGTCCGCCCATTGTCCCAGACACCCAGGCCGACCGCCATACTTGATTCCGCCGTAGAAACCCCTGCCTTCGTCTAGCGGTTTCAACTCGATGGTTACACCCTTGTCCGACGGCTTGGACCCGATCGGTGCGAGAAGCTCAGCAAGAACGTGCCGGGGCGCAAGACTGACATAAAGGATTGCGAGTGGATCGCCACTCTTCTGCGGTATGGCCTGCTTCGAGGCAGCTTGGTTCCGCCGAAGGATTTGCGTGACCTTCGCAATCCAAGGCGGCCAAGGAATTCTCGTATCAATCGTACGAAAAAAAATACTTGACAGCCAAGAGTACGTTCGTGCATCGTCCGGCTGTTAGGTCTGTGTTCGGTTGGCAGAATGGCGAATACGTAGGGAGGCATCGAAGGGACGTAGGTATTCTCTTGGAGCATTGCATAGCCTGAATGTCCTGAATGTCCTGAATGTCCTGAATGGGCTCCGACTGTCGGCGGCGAGTCCATGAAGGTGTAGTCTTGCCCTGGCAAGAGCGTGCCGGTCCTTGCCATGCTGGACAGAAGGGATTGGTGCGGCCTCCTCACCGCGGAAGAACATCGCTGGGGGATGGATGGGGGGTGTATTCACTACGAAGCTGCGCTTGTCTTGTTGGAGGTGTCCAAGGATGTCGTCTGCAGGAAGAGTTTTTCGGGATTCGGTAGCTGCTGTTCGTGCAAATGGTCACTTGTCCCCAAGAGGGCGGATCCTCCGATTCGTGCTGCTGTGTCTGGTCGCTGTTGCGGGTCCTGGCAGCGATGCCGTGGCAGAAGTCTACATAGGGATTACCAAGACAGCATCTGGCGGCAGCATTGAGTACTTTCTTCCAACCGACCCAATCGACTTGCCTGGTCCCATCTGGGGTTCGGCAGAAAAGCCGATGTATGGGAGTTTCAAGACAAGTCCAGGGGAAGAGCGAGGGTGGGCCGCCCAGAAGGGAATAGTGAAGGTATTACCCGGGAGCATCCCATCCATTTCGACTGACGGGATGGCGGAGTATTTCTTGCCCGTCGCCACGCTCGACACAGCCGGAACAGGCGCGGACCCCGCGGTCTACTACCAGCGTGGCCGAGAAGCGGGCCAGACAGTACCAACGGACATTCCTGTGCCTTCCGGGCTGCATCCCACTTCGCAAGGTATCCCCGACGGTGTGCCTCGATTGAGGCAAGGACAAAACAATCTCGCCAGAAGTGAGCGCGCCGGCGCGGACCCTGTCGATCTCGCCACTGGCGAATTCGTGCACCGTCATCTTGACTTGTCGTTCCCTGGTTTTGGAATACCGTTCGAGCTCCGTCGATCGTACCGAAGCCGGGTCAACTATCACGGCGTCCTCGGTTTTGGATGGGACCATTCCTTGAATCAGCGGCTGGTAGACTCGGAGTTTCCGGGCTGCGAAGGAGAAAAGCTCTACCTCGATGGCGAGGGAGTCGTACTACGGTTCGAGCAGGCGCAGATTGTGGAGAGCCCTGCCGATTCGGTTCCGGCTGTCGAAATCTTGTACAAATCGCCGCCAGGACTCCATCTCGTTCTCCGCGCGGCTGGCTCGCGTACCACCGACGGAGATCTGAATGTCGAATGGGTTCTATCCGAGCCGGAAGGGAGAGTGCGGAAGTTCGACGCGAGGGGGCTTCTTGGCAGAATCGAGGACCCGAACGGCAATGGTCTTTCGGTAGTCTGGGAGCCAAGTTCTTTTCCAGACGGTTGGCGTGTCCTGTCGGTGACCGACAGCGTTGGACGGACCATACGTTTTTCCTACACTGACGCCGGCTACCTGCAGCGAGTCTTCGAAGAGACGTCCGGTCTCGAAGCGATCTATGTCCAAGACGAGAACGGAGACCTCGTCTCGGCGATGGATTCGTTTCGCCGCACCGAAAGCTATCTCTACGACAACGATTCGCTTCGCACGGAGTCCGACTATGTTTCCGAAGGGCTGCTTCGACAAACATGCGCTGATTCGTGTAGCCTGTCGGGGACCTCGTGTCATTCGCAGGGACTCTGTGATGCAGCTGGCCGAGGCTATGCTGAGTGCACTGCATCTTGTGACAAGACTATCGCTGCCTGCGAGAGCGAGTGTGACGACAGGTGCATATCCGGCTGCGAACGAGAATTGGGCAAGCCCTACCGGAACTGCAGCGCATTGTGTGCACGAGACTGCGCTAGTCTGGTGTCTCAAGAGGATATCTGCCAGCAACTCTGGGATCGCGGCGATCCCACCCCTCGCACAATCTGTGAAGGCTGCGAGTCAGCTTGTCTGGAGGAAAGCGGACGCAAATGCTCAACCATCGTCTCCTGTATTGCCACTGCTGGCGCTGTCACCGGCGTGTACTGGCTTGCGACGTCGGTCAGTCCGTGGACTGCGGCAGCCGGCACCGCGACGCTCGCAGCTGTCTATGCCAGTTCGCTGGTTATTTGTATTGAAGCAAAGCTTTCCGAAGAGGAGAACGCAACCATCCCGCGATTCTTCGAGGATTTGTGGGAATTGATCAAGCTCGTCCCGGCGCTCGCGTCGGACGTGGCCAGCTGTCTCTCCTTCTGGGACGGGTGCAACGATTTTTCCGACACCAAGGCCGGTCTGCGTGAGGTATGCAACGAGCCGTTCTTCCTCTGTTGCCGGGACGGCGATCGCTGTGACCCCGCGAGCTGTCAGGCAGGGTTTGGCTGCTTCGATACCTGCAGGAGGGAATTTCTCGGGGAGCCGCAGCCAGAGGGCTACACGTGCTCGACCTCATTTTCCGTGTCTGATGGGTGCAGGCCGGTGGCTCAAGAGCGGTGCAAGGAGGAATGTACGCCTCTCTGCGTGGAGGAGTGCATGCCCCGCTGTGGTGGCATCTGCACGAATCAGTGCAAGGCCGCGCGAGAGCCGTGCCGGGAGCTCTGCACGTCAATCGAGTTCACCGAGGAGTGTAACAGGGGCTGTGTCGATTCCTGCGTGGAAGCAGGAAGGGCAGGTGGGCCTCCACGGTACGGGCAGCCGACGGATCTGAATCACAACTTGCTCGAGATATCCAACGGCGCCGGGGTCAAGTACCTGATCAACTCCTATGGGATCGACGCCACGAAGCCTTCCTTCGATGCAGTCGAGACTCAGTACATCAACGGCGAGAAGGTCTCGATCGAATACCGTGACCTCTTTGGCGAATCGCGAGGCGTGGTAGTCGCCCCAATCGAGGGTGCTGCTGCCCAGTACATCGAGTCTCGTGAGGTTTTCCAGACCGTCGACATATGCCGCAGTCCCTGCCTGGCTTCCACCTCTGTCCCGCAAGACAGTGTGTTTGTTCCATGGCGCAATGAGCTGATAATCCTGGGGCAGGAAGGAGCAGGAACGGTTGGCTTCCAAGCGAGCGCAACTGGCGCGGGTGTCGACATGCCGCCGTCAGTTCTCAAGATCTCGGGGTCTTCGGAATCAGGCGCCAGCGCTGCGTCGGTAACCGGACCGGATGGTCTGCCGTTCCTCCTCGAATTCACCATCGGGAATATCGGCGGTACTGCCATTTTCAAGCCAGTTGGCCCAGGATTGTTCAGCGTCGCCGGCGACGCTGCTGCGGTCGATCATCTGGTATCGGTTGGCGAGATCACGATCCTTGTGGATCGCAATCTTGTTTTCAGAGCGTATGCGGGGCACCCAACTAGCCTTGTTCACCTTGGATCTGGGAGCTGCATCAAGCCATTCGTCGGTGCAGTCAACGAATTTGGACAGATCCAGCTCACGCCAACCAATGCCTGCAGTGGCGAAATCGTGGTCAGCCCGATGGCAACGGAGCTCACTGATCCCGGACTCGTCGCCGACAGCCAAGCCGGAGCCCGAGCTCTGGCCTCTACTGATGCCTTTGCTGGTTCTCTTCTTGCGCCCAGGCGCATTGCGTTCCAGTGGCGGGAGGTGGGTGGCATCAGAGGGCGCTACGAACCGATTATCGGGCCCAACAGTGGAGCTGCACCCGACTCGCTCGCCGAAGCGGAATTCGAGTCGGTTGCCAGCGCTCCGCTGTTTCGTCAATCGATAGGTGAGATAGCGATTGATCGTCCGGCCTATGCCTTCCATCTGCCGGAGAGTCTGCGTCCGAGTGTTGTGGTCGATTCGATAATCCTCGATCTGCCAACGTTCGATGTGCCAGACATCTTCCGAGCTGACATCTACATTCCCGAGTGTCTGTTCCAGACTCCGATCGAGCCGGCGAGAGGATCTGGCGAGGATGCGCCCGGTCCGAAGCCAGACTGGGCAGCTGTCATTGTCGATTCCTTCGGAACACCGTCGGCTCACTATTTCGATGATGGCGCCCAGATTCGATCCATCAACATCGGGACCTGGGCGGTTCGATCATACAACTACGACAGTGCCGGCCGTTTGATTGCGATCGAGGAGCCTGAGGGTGGACGGACCTGTATTGGCTACGGTCCTTTCGGAGAAATCAAAAAGGTTCTGCAATTGCCGCAGCCCTACGGCGACGGAGCGACCGGACCGCTGAAGTGGATCTACGATCACCAGTTCGATCCGGTTCGACCGACGAAGCTAAGGGATCCGCGCGACCCGACGAGGGCACTGGTGGAGTACGCTTGGGATGAACGAGGCAACCTGCTTTCGGTGACGAACGGCGTCGGGGAGGCTACCCGGTTCTTGCCCAATCAGTGGGGTCTTCCGGCTTCCGTCACCGGGCCAGACGGAACGACAACAAGCTACACCTACGACCAGACGGTGGGTGTCCTCGAAAGAGTCGTAGTCGGTAGCGAGCCGTCGCTCACAACAGTGGTCGACACGGATGCAGCAGGGCATCCGCTGAGCTTCACGACGCCATTGGGCGAGCATCATACGTTGGGCTGGGACGGTGACCGTTTGCTTGCCCACACTGTTGCCGGCGGTGATGGCTCGATGACCGTGAGCTGGGCCTACAACGATGCTGGCTTGCCGGAAACGATCACCGACGGGAAGCAACGGCTAGCGATCGAATACGATGCCCTCGGCTACGAACGAAAGGTGGTCAGGAGCGATATCGACGGACAGTTGCCGGCGAGCACGAGCTGTTTCTTGCGTGGGCCGGATGGACGAGCACGCGAAACTGTGTTGCCGGAAGGCCAGAGACTGTCCAGTGCCTACGACGGCGAAGGACGGCCGATTGCCACGGTGGCAAGCGCGTTTTCGCAGCTTCCCGGCGATTGGGACGATGGCTGTCCTGCCGAGGTGGTACTGCCAGATGGCGCGGAAGACACCTGGACGGTTTCGAGCACGACCTACTCCGATGACGGTCGTCCGCGAACGCTTGTCGATGGTCGCGGTCTGCAAACATCGCTTCGATACGACGCGTATGGTCGCCTTGCCACGGTCACGAACCCTGAAGGTACTTCACAGCGCTCTGGCTATGATGCGCTCGGGAACCTGACTTGGAAGGCTGCGTACGGCGCGGCTGGTCAGACGGTGCCCTATCGCCGCCCGCAGCTTGGCGATCCAGGGCTCGAGGCAGCGGCCGAGTACGAGTACGACGCCGCAGGCCGGCTGGTGAAGGAGGACCAGTGGCACTTTGTCGCGGCGACGGGTCAGCCCGTCGGTGATGGGCATGTGACAACAACCTATGCATACGGTACGGGTGGGCGGACGGTGACTGTCACCGACGATCTGGGACAGGTGACGACGCTCGAGCTCGACGGCGCTGGGCGGCGGACCGCAGTGGTGCTGCCGACCGGCGATCGCATCACGACGAGATACTTGGACGGTGGCCAGACGATCCTCACGAGCCAGCCGGCTCCGACGCCGAGCGGCGTGCTGTCGCAGGTTGTGAGGCTGACAGCCTGGGGTGCCCCCGACACGCTGGAGACGGAAGACGGGCTGGTGCTGCGCGACTGGGAATACGACAGCCACCAGCGAGCACGCTCGATCGTCGATGCGAGTGGGATGCTGGCGGAGTTTGAGCCCGACGCTTTTGGCTGGGTGGCGGTGCAGCGGATGGTGTTTGCCGAGGGGGTGGAGGAGACAGTACGGCGAGTCTGGGACCGCAATGGCTGGCTCACGGCCATTGCGAGCGATGCCGGTGTTGGCACTGGCGAGCGATCGTTCGTCTATGACTACGATCTCCTCGGTCGAGTCGAACGAGTTGTTGATCCGCTGAGCAATGAGGAGACGTACTCCTATGAGGGAGCGACTGGCCTGGTAGCAACGCGAATCGATGCCAGAGGAGTGGAGTATCGAAACTCCTGGTCGCCAGTAGGCCAGCTTTGCCAGACCATGGCATTCCCGCCGGTGGATGCCAATCTTGGCGAGATTCAGTTCAGACGGTTCTCGTACGATGCGCTGGGCCGGGTGGTGTCGGCGCTGGATTCGGGTGAGTCCTATCCATACGCCACCGACGACATCAACACCTACCTTGGCTGGGACTCGCTCGGAAACAAGACCGGCGAATGGGATACCAATCTCGGCGTCAACTATGCGATTA
>JAZDLZ010000808.1:0-2796 GCA_043801535.1 Pseudomonadota bacterium | reverse complement strand
ACGGAGAGAAGGGACACTACACGGTCGAGGCAGACGGTCCCCGGATGCGGGTCTATCACGGTCCGGATTTGATCCTACAGGCAGAGGACGCCAGCTACCTCACGGGAACAGTTGGCTTTGTTGCCGATTGGGACCCCTACGGACGGTGGGATGATGTCCGCGTCACGCCTCAGGATTCCCGGGGAGACGCCTGTGATCCATGCCCTGGAATTGTTGACCCCGCATGCGTTCCTGCCTGCGACGACACGGATGGCGATGGCTATGGGACGACAGTGGGGAGCTGCGGCAAACAGCAGGCCGACTGTGCCTCGACTGATCCATCGATTTACCCGGGTGTCGCCGAGGTCTGCGACGGACTCGACAACGACTGCGATGGGCGGAGCGACGAGAAATGCACGCGAGTCCCAACTGCCTACTCCTACAATGCCTTCAATCAGATTCAGACAGCGATCGATCCAGAGGGTGTGACGGGCTTCGAGTATGACCGGAATGGCAACCAGACGAGGAGGATGGCACCCGATGGCGCAACGACAGAATATGTCTGGGACCTCGACAATAGATTGACGCAGGCCAGGCTGCCGTCTGGGGTGGTCGGTATGATGGCGTATGGGACGGATGGGCTGCGGACGATGTTGGAGGATGCGGAGGGCGCGCACGTTGTCCTGCTTGATGGGGTCGAAGAAATCGCCGAGTACGACGCAGTGGGAGCGAATCGGAGTGTCTGGATTCGTAGCCCGACGACTATTGATGAAGTCCTGTCGACGGACGGTCTTTCCGGCAGTGGTTTCTTCGAGTTGGACGCGATGCGCTCGGTCGGTGGAATGGCGGGTGAGGGAGGCATCCAGGTAAGCCAGGTACGCTATGACGTATTTGGACAGCCTGCCTTCGGTGTTGAGGCGCAGGGGGGGTGGGGCTATTCCGGCCGGCGGCATGATTCTGATGGTCTAATCTACTACCGAGCAAGGTACTATAATCCGAGGGTATCTGTATTCCTGAGTGCCGATCCGGCCCTCGGCCCGGGTGGTCCAGCGGCGCGCACGAGCGTCGACGATCCGTTGCTACTGCGGCAGATTGTCAATCCCTACGTGTACGTGCTGCAGAGTCCCACGAACTACTCCGACCCAAGCGGTCTCCTCCTCGGCTTCAGCCACATGGACATGTACACTCTACTCGAGACTGGAGTGCTTTGGCCACTAACCGAGTACTTCATGGAGCGAGTCCGGCCTCACCTCCGTTGGGAGACTTGCGCTGCCTGCCATGTTGCCTACTTTGATGCTCTGCCAGCCCTGCGTGAGTTGATGCGCTATCGGCTTCCACAACAGATTACTGGGTTGAATCCAAATGGTGTGTACCACCCTTCGGATTCCGGGCATCGGCACGCCATCGAGGGCAGGCTGGGACAGCTTGTCAGCTGCGGCGGCACGATGTTTGTCAGCTGCCAGGTCGTGACGTTGTCGATTGTTGGTCTGTGGTTGCTCGCAATCGGAGGCATGTCGTTTTGGAAGAGGTATGACGGCACCCGGCGCCTGAACTGATGCATCAAGTCCGCAAACCTCACATTCGAGATCACGACCGGAATCGAGTAGGACGTGTTGGAGCTGAATTCGCATGCGCACCTTCGTGCTACTATCTGCCGACCGAATGACTGGCGTTGTCCTGGTACGTTCTGGCAAGAAGTACTCGTGGCATCTCTGGCGCGTTCGCACCGCAACGACTAGTCGATTGATTGACGGGGTTGGTCGTGTGGTGGTTGAGCGCTGCGATCTTGCTCCAGATTCCGGGTTCCTTGTGTGGTTCGTAGTCCGCCCGAATGGCGGGTCTGGTGCCTACACCTTTTTGAGCACAACGTCCCCGTGGAAGACAGTGGGAGCATGGAGACATGCCTCTACCCATGGTGGCGGCGGCGTTTTCTTGGGCAATCGCACTCTATGGATGAATGCCAAGTCGGCCGATGTTGTCGCTGAACTATCACCCAAGGACGTTGAGCTTCGATTCGAACCAGGCGCTTCTGAGTTCTCTGCGCTCTTCGCTCGCCTCACCCGCACTGGCTGGGTTGTCGAATCTGACCAGAAACCGTACTGGGACACAAAGGCTGGTGTCTGGATTCGGCCAATGAGGGGCGGACGTTGGATGAAGCAGTCACCAAACGGGACCCTCCGGTGCTACTATGACGGAGCCAAGGCACGATGGTCCTATGCGCTAGAAGGAGAAGAGAGCCTCTTGGATGGCTGGGATTGGGCAGACTGGGGGCCAGATGACCAACTTCTGGCTAGTCGCGACCGCGAGCTGGCGGTCTGGTTGCCAAGTGCCCGAGAAGGACAGGCGTCTGGCACGACTCTTCAACGACAGATTCGCCTATAGTCCCTGTGTCAAATTGGATCCCGTCCTGTGCCAAATCGGATCGACGGATTTCTTCAATGATTCCAGGAATATCCCGGTCGTCACCATCAACGAGCAGGGGTCAGGAGTAACATGGCCCCAGGGTTAACATGCCGTCCGCGGCGGCAATTTCGCCAAGCCGTGCGTCGCCATGGACGGCTCGCTGGCTTGGATCTTTGCCAATCCGCGAGCGCGCGTCGTTGACGGTCATGCGGCACACAACTCGGCCCGCCATCCCGCCTGGCGCTGCCACCGTGCGTCGATGAGCAAGAGAGACTTACGCCGCCTGGGGTGTGATGCGGTATGGTTGTATTGTCGCGCTGTCGTTACCCGATGGCCTTTCGAGAGCCAGCCCGCAGGAGCCTCGGATTTGGCGCGCCGTCGACCCTCGTTGCGAATTGGCACGGCCGTGCTTGG
>JAZDLZ010000798.1:0-3533 GCA_043801535.1 Pseudomonadota bacterium | reverse complement strand
GCCTAGATTCAATGACAGTTCTCTGCTCCTGCTCGCCGCCCTTTCGACGCTGCTCCTATCTGGCTGCACAGACGCTCTGGACATCGGCCATGAGGTTGGACAGTTTCCCGTCGTCTATGGCAACGACGGCAGGCTGGATGTCTATCTGCATCCAGACGATCGGTTACGGGAGCTAGCCAGACGCTCGACCGTCGCCCTCATGGAGGAAGCGACGCTCGATACGACCGACCCGCAGAATATCGGGCTGATCGCGCCATGCCTCGGCGACGAGCACAATCTCTGTGCCGGCGAGCGCTTCATCGACGATCCAACGGCCGCATCCTGCTCTGGGACGCTCATCGCCGACGACCTGGTCTTGACCGCGGGTCACTGTATCGACGACGCCACCTGCCCGACCACCCGGCTCGTCTTCAACTACTACCGGGACGCGCCGGACAGCATGGCGGTCATAACCAGCGAGGATGTCTTCTCCTGCGCGCAGGTGGTCGTCCGCAAGCTGGACCGTTACCTCGACTACGTCAGCTTCCGCAACTTGCACCTCGACTACGCCATCATCCGCCTCGATCGACCGGCAACCCCACGCTTCGCTCCGGCTCCGGTCAGGAAGTCACGCGAGCCGTTGTCGAACGGCGATGCCGTCGCAGTCATCGGCTTCGGCTCGGGAATCCCGGCCAAAATTGAAGACGGAGGCAGAGTCTATGATGCCCGCGGCAATACGCGCGACTACTTCGTCGCCAGCACGGATACCTTCGGGGGCAACTCCGGCTCTGCCGTGTATGACATCGCCACCTACTCCGTGGCCGGAGTCTTCTCCCGAGGCAAGGATGACTATGTTGCCGACCCCGCGCGCGGGTGCAACCAGGTCAACCGTCTGAACGAAGATGCCGCGGCCGAGGCCGCGACCTACGTCCACCATGCGCTCGATGCGCTGTGCGCCAAGGAAGCGGCACCGTTCTGTTCCAGGCGCTCGTGCGGCGGCTATCTAGAGTGGCCGGAAGAGCTCGCGGACGGGCCGCGGTTGGTCACTGCCTATACCCCATACCATGACAGCTGGATCATGGTGACATGCAACACCGACCCTATCTCGATCCGCGGTACTACGCCCCTCGCCCATGGCACCGTGCCAATGTGCGGTTGTGGTGGTTGTTGGGTCGACGAACCCGCGGTGGTCTTCGCCGCGAAAGCCGGCAGTATCTACCCCATCGACGTCGATTTCTCCTACGAGCACATGGAGGGCTGTCCCTACGAATGGGGAGTCTATACCTGCTACTTCGACTGTATTGTGGACGAGAAGCCAGACGGCGACCTGAACCACGACGGAGTCACTACTCCCGCTGATGCCTTGGTCGCGTTCAAGTGCTACCTCGGCACTGAGCCGTGTCCAGCCGACGCCGACGTCAACTTGGACGGAAAAGTGACCCCCACCGACGCGCTGTGCATCTTCCGCCGCTACCTCGGGCAGCCGTCCTGCCTCGATCACGGATCGAGCCACCTTCCTTCCACCGACGACGTCCGTTGGGGGCAACAACCTTTCTACCCTCTGGTGCGAGTGCCAGTCGGTGAGCCAGCCGAGTACTTCAATGGCTATACTTGGCGTGGTGAGGTGCGCATATCGGAATAGGGCGGCCTGCCTGCCATCGCACGCCGGAGGTCCGGCCCCCGATGCTTGCATTTGAGCCGGCCCCTCGTTGAGGGCTTCTCGCTCCATACCGGCACGCATGTCTTACCTTGGCGACGTTGCCTGGGCATCGCGCTATGCTGCGGCGAGCCGGCGCGGCGGCGGCCACGAACGAACCCCTGGTAGTGTCCCACTGTTGGCCTGGTGATGCATCCTTTGCCAAGCTCACGCAGCTCCTCGTGGGCAGGCGTTGACAGTACGACTAGCGGCGAAAAGAGCTGCTCGAGCACGTAGCCGTTGTGGTTGGTCATCATGCGCGCGAACTTGCGAATGTCATGTGCGACCCAGTCGACATGGATCCAAGCCCAGCAGGAGCGACCATTAGATGGACGACGGACTGGCTCGCGACGGTCAAGGGCTGAAACAGAAGGCCGGCTACTCCAGATGCTCGGACAACAGTCCACGCGGCCGGCATCAGATGTGCTGGTCAGCACCGACATCCGGGCGGGAGCCGCGTGCATCACCGTCGATGTCGCCCAATACCTGAGGCAGTTGGTCGCCGGTACCAATGGCAGCCGAGCCGCCCGGGCCGAGGTGGAGATCGCCGCTGGCCTCCTACTCCTCGTCACTCAGCGCGATGCCTCCTCGCTCCCGCTTCTTCGCGCCCGTTCGTCGCTTCACCATCATGCGACGGCACTTTGATGAACGCGTCGGGCGCGTGGGGCGCCGTTCCCGAGGTTGTTCGAGCGCCTGTAAGATGAGCCTTCGCAGGCGATCGCGGGCATCGTCCAGGTTGCGAGTCTGGTCACGGGTTCGCTGGCTGACAACGACTAGCCAGCCTTCTGCATCGAGTCGTCTGCGGGCGATAGCGCGGAGCCGCATCTTGACATCATCGGCAAGCGCCTGGGTGCCATCGAGGTCGAGCCGAAGCACGATTTTCGAAGACACCTTGTTGACATTCTGTCCGCCTGGGCTGGAGGACTGCACGGCTTTCCATGCCAGGTCGGCAGCAGGAATGATGACGTCATCGGTCACTGGCAGCGGTAGCACCAATATCCATTTGGACCACGGTTTCTCGTGCGGATCCAGTATGTCACGCACGCAGACCATGGAACGGCAGTTCGTCGTTTTCCCGACACCTGGCAAGTATGCGCGAAGAAGAGTCTGTCCGAGCGAATGGACGACGGTCATTCACACCGGTTTCTTCGGCGCCTGAGGTCGGATGGACCGCTCGACTATCTTTCCGGTCGGCGGCGCCTCGAAAGGAGGCTGCTGCGGCTCATCAAGGACTCGCTCGATCTCCTCGGCACGCCGGCGTTCCTGTTCGCGCGCCGCCTTGCGACGTTCGACTCGTTTGCTGGAGGCCACGCCAAGGACTGTGGACGTGTGCCTCGCCAATACTCGGTGTTGCGCGGAATGATTGATCTCTTTGATGTCGCCTGCCAGCATCAACAGAGCCATGATCCGCCTACTATTGGCTCTCCTCCAAACGCTTTCAAGTCCTGACGCCGCAAGGCTTTTCTGTTTTCGGCGAGGATCGAGCTAGAGACCGGCCTTGGCCAGATGGCGCTCGATTGCGTCGATGACGACGGCTGGCTCCTCGATTGGAGTAGTGTGCGAGCCATCTTCGACGACCAGGAGCTCGGCGCCGGGAATACGCCGGTGCATCTCCTCGCTCAGCCAGCGAGGGGTGAATCCGTCTCGAGCACCGGCGATGATGAGGGTCGGCACCTTTACCCAGGGCAGTATTTCTTCTGCAGTGTGGCGGGCAGCGTGGCCGAGAATTTCGAAAAACAGCGACAGGTCGACCCTGGAAATGTGCTCGAGGTAGGGCATGAAGTCTTCGAGGCGAATCAGATTCGGGTTTACTTCTATGTGCTGGGCAATCAGGTAGGCAAGCCTGGTGGGAGTCAGA
>JAZDLZ010000784.1:0-12317 GCA_043801535.1 Pseudomonadota bacterium | reverse complement strand
ACGTGTCTCGGTCGGATGGACATGACAAGGCACCCGAGGGAGCGCAGGCCGTTCTCGGTCTTTGGTCCTCTGCTCCTAGTTCCTTGTTCAATTCGGCCATTCATTGGAGTGCCATGTCACCGTCGCGCCGCCGATTGCTGTGGCGAGAATAGCACCTCGAAAGAGGAATGGAACAAGGAACTAGGGACTAGGCACAGGGAACAGCACAACCAACGGCTTTTGTTCACACCCGACTGATATGATCCAAGGATAGTAGTGTACCTCCGATGGCGATCGTCACTCTCCTCACTGATTTTGGCACGGTGGACGGCTACGTCGGGGCGATGAAGGGCGTGATTCTCGCTGGCGCGCCCGACGCCGTGGTCGTCGACTTGACCCACGACGTACCAAGGCACGATGTCCCCGCTGGCGCGTTCGCGCTCGCCCAGGCTAGCTCGTTCTTTCCGGCGGGAACCATTCACGTGGCGGTCGTCGATCCAGGAGTGGGTGGCGCCAGACAGGCGGTCGTAGTCGACGACGGGCGGCACTTGTTCGTCGCGCCCGACAACGGGCTGCTGGCGTTCGCCGTACCCAATCCGGTGGCAGCGCGTGCCATCGCTCCCGAGCTGTGGCGTGCTTCCGTCTGTCCGACTTTCCACGGAAGAGACGTCTTTGCCCAGGCCGCAGCGATGCTTGCCAGCGGAAGCCCGTTTGCCGGGGCCGGACCAGAGACACATCTCGAGGGCAAGCTCTCCTTTGAGCCGCTCGCTTGGCGCGCCGACGGTAGTGAGATTGTCGGACACGTGATTCACGTGGACAGATTTGGCAATCTCGTTAGTGACATCCCGGCGGCCAACCTACCGCCTGACGCAGTGACAGAAGTAAGGATGGGTTCCCTGGTTGTCGGTAGCGTCGCCAAGACCTACGCAGACGTCGGTCGCGGCTCGCTCGTTGCGTACCGGGGATCCTCCGGCACTCTTGAAATCGCCGTCCGGGAGGGATCGGCGGCAGCGGAACACCGTATCGGCATCGGAGCGGAGATCGTTGTGTCGCTCGGAGTCGTGCCTGATAGGATGCCGGGCGTGGAACGCCGAGCCTGTTGCTACCCGTAGAGTGCCAGACGCACGACGAACCCTGCGTCGGCGTCGACGAGCACGCGTTCGCCGTCGGCGAGCGCGAGGGCGCCAGGACAGTCGACGACACAGGGCACGCCAAGCTCGCGAGCGAGGCTGGCGCCGTGCCCGAGCAACCCGCCGTACTCAGTCACGATCGCCGCGGCACCGACTACGAACGGTGCCATCGCGGGCGTGATAGTCGCGGCCACGAGCACGGAGTGGTCTGGAAGACTGGCTGGACCCTCCTGGGCACCTATGGTCGCACCTTCTACCTTGCAGACAAGCCCTGACGCTCTTCCACCAGTTCCCCGACCGCGCAGGACTCCGGGAGCTGGCACCGTCTCCGGCGAGGTCACGCCCATTCCGTTGACGATGTGCAGGGGAGGCTGATAGCGCCGGCGGAGATTGCGTTGCTCCCGGCCTGCCCGCGCTGTGCTCTCCAGGTCGGGTGGCCGAGGGCGGCCGGCAGTGGCAGTGGCAGCGGCAGTGGCAGCGGCAGCGGCAGCTCGCACTGTCTCCAGTGGCGCGTGAACGAGATCATCGAGCGACACTGACCATTCGTGTGCCAGTTTGGCAAGCGCTCGCCGCACGCCAGCCTGCGCTCTGGCAAAAAGGAGATCGTCCTCCTCGCCAATGACAGCAGCGGCGCGAGCGTTGGCGAGGATAGCGCCGAATGCAGCGCGGTCGCATCGATCGACCTGGTGGTGGATTCGTTCCTCTTCGGAAACAGCGACGTGAAGAGATGGCGGCGCTTCCACGAGATTGCGAATCTGCGCGAGCGCAGCCTCGAGAACGGCGGGATTCTCGGCGTAGGTGGGAGCAGCCACGTCCCAGGCCGGTGAGAGTGGACCGGCCAATCGTCGAATGGCCTCGCGCGATGCGTTCTCTCGAGAGGCCTCCCGCAGCAGGTGCTCGAGTGGGCTCGCAACCAGGCCGGATAGCAACCGGAAAGCGGCGGCAGGCGCTTCCCTGGCACCGAGCCTGCCAGCGAGATACTCCAGAAGCTCGCGACGACAAGTCGCCAATGCGGGCGCCAGCGCTCGAGCATAGATTCGGTAGAATTGCAGATACGCAGCCAGAGCCTGCTCGAGATCCGGCGGGACTTCGGCTTCGAGAAGCTCGAGAGCCTGTTCTAGCTCGGGGCGAATCTCGCTGGCGAAGACTTCGGCCAGTCTGGCCGGCGCAATATGTCGAAGAGGCGGTGGCGCTCCCAGACCAGTGAAATACAGATAGCCGCAGACAACGGCCTGGCGCACCGAGGCAGCGCGGTTGGTTTCAACAAGCTGGATCAGCCCCTCCTGTGCCGGGCTGAGCGGCTCGGGATTGTGCGCCGCGTCCCATGTCCAGATCGCAGGCTCGGCACGCGAGAAAGCCAGCGCTTCATCGGGGAAGCTCGCGTTGCGGTCGGGCGTGACAGCAAGGGATTCCGGTCGAGCCTGAACGATCCACAACCTTTCGCCATCCAGCACCCACTCGACGTCGGCCGGGCAGCCGAGAATCCGTTCGACGTCAATCGCTGCAGCGGCGATTGCGAGTGCCGTCTCGGGCTCGAGGCGCGGTGTCGCGGTAGCGAGAGTCAGCTGGCCGCGCTCCGAAGTCCTCGCTCGCAATGGCTCCTCGCCTTCTGGCTCCCGACTCGAAGCTCGGTCGACCAGGACGATCTCGGTATTGCGCCCAGTCCCGGCGAGCTCGATGAGGATCGGTGCGCCTTCTCCTCCGCCAGGAGCACGAGTGTATGTTGTCCCGGCAATGGCTCCGAGGATCTCCCTCTGGATCAGGACAGCCATCCCAACCTCTCGCAGCGAGAGACCGCGGGCCCGGTGATATGCGGCGCTTGGAGGCTCGTACAGCGACGCCCATACGCCCCGGACCGCGTCGTGGAGCGGCTCGCCGGCGACGATACCGAGATACGAACGAAAGATGCCCGGTGCCAGAGACGTAGCTCTGTCCTCGAACGTCGCCGACGAGCGGACTGCGACCCTTCCCCCGAGCGCTCGCGCCGCACCATCGAGCTCCTCGGACATGCCAGTCGGAAACGGTGCTGACCGAAGCCTGGAAGCAACACCGGCGAGCGCCTGGTCGCTCAGGTCAGGTGGTAGGCCGCCAACTGCTGCCAGGGCTTGGCGAAAAACCTGAACGGGCAGAACGACCGCGTCGGGCACTGGCATTCCTTCGGCCACGAGCCCTGCCAGACCTTGTGCTTTTCCACCAGCGCTGCTGTCGTCGAGATTGAGGGCGCTCACGCTCTGCTTGCTCCGGCCGCTTTCGCCATGGCAACGGCTCTTTGATTCCCGCCCGTCTCTATCTTCGGGTCTGTGCCCGTGCTCGTGCCCGTGCCTAGACTTGGGTCTATTGGTTTGTTCTACCAAGGAGACTCCTGTGACGTTTGGTTGCGGCGTGAGCCGCGCTAGGGTTGTATAGTACCTCGGCTCAGCGCTGCCACGACTCATGCTGTTTACCAAGATTGTCTGGGGACGTACTGCCACAGTGGTAAAGCAGGCACTTGCCATCGGCAACGCGCTCACCGGCGACGGTGTCATCGTCGTCGTCGATCACATCCCGCTTGCCAGAATCCTCGAGGCCGATGGCAGACGAGTCGTCTCGGTTGGAGCACGTTCTTCTTCGACAAGGCAGCTTCGTAGGTCTGCGATCGTTTGCCCGTATTCTCTTCCCTTGCGAGACGGAGCGAGTAGTGCATTGGTCGGAAACGTTGCTGATGGGACAACCGATGCTTTTCTGGCCGAATGGACTCGGGTGATCCGTGATGGGGGCGCCATAGTGCTGGTAGGAAGGACTGCCCCCGAGGAGGCCGCTCGTCTCGCCTTGTGCGCTGGATTGATTGCGCTCGAACAACGTGCCTGCGGCCGCGCGACGTTCGTGACGAGCGGCCTCGTATGCCGTTCCTCGCGGGAACTGCAAGGCGTCAAGACAGAGACGTATTGAGCGAATTAGGGTTAGCCAGCAGTGGCTGGCATGCCGGCCGGGATTGGCGGCGTCTTGGTTTTCTGCGGTGGGACCAGCGGCATGGGTGTCGCAAAGCTGCGTCCCCGCGATCCACCACGGTCGCCCGGGTGTATCCCTCGAGGAACCTCCCAGGGAATCTCGTCCAGCTTCTGACCTGTGGTGGCCTCCCTCATGTAGCGGGACCACATCGGCACTGCGACCGCGTAGGCGGCGTCGTTTTTTCCGAGAGGGCGCTCGCGCAGATCGTCACCCATCCAGGCCGCAGACAGCCAACGTGAGGTGAACCCGACGAACCACAGATCCATCGTTGCCGACGACGTGCCGGTTTTTCCGGCGGCAGGTACTCCAGTCTGGCGGAGGACAGTCGAGAAACCGTGATTCACGACTCCGGCCAAGAGCTTGGTGGTGAGAAAGGCGGCGCGTGCAGGGATGGCCTGTCGCTGCCGTTCGCCGGCCAGTATTGCGAGCCGATCGAGACGGCTGGTGGGCGCGAGCCATTCGTCGAAGAAAGCAGTGTTGTCTTCGAGAACTCTACCCGATCGATCGAGAATGCGCCGGACATAGACGAGGTCTAGCCAGCGACCATTGCGGGCGAACAAGGCGAATGCTCGGGCTAGCTCGTCAACGTAGGTACAGGAGGCGCCGAGCGCGAGAGCCTTGTCGGCGATTATCGGCGAAGTGAATCCGAGGCGCCTGGCCCATTTCTCGACTTCGGCGGCGCCGACCTTGGAGAAAACGTCGACGGACGGGATGTTCTTGGAGAAGATGAGGGCGTATTCGAGGCTGACCTCGAAATCCACCGTTCCGTGCAGATTCACCGGAACCCAAACCTCGCCGGTCGTCGGATCGACTTCTGCCTTGGGAATATCGTTCAGCATCGTGTCGAACGAATAGCCGCGGTCGAGAGCAGCCGAGTAGTAGATAGGCTTGTACGTCGAGCCTGGCTGGCGGCACGACTGCACAGCGCGGTTGAGCTCGCTGCGCGAATAGTCTTGACCTCCAACCATGGCCACGACGTAGCCCGATTGATGATCGAAGGTGAGTAGCGCGGCTTGTGGGTGAGGAGTCTGTTCCAGCACTACCTCGATTGGCGCTGGATCGAGCGATCGGCCAGGTACCCAGTGGGGATTGAAGTGCTCGTCGAGAGTCCAGTCGGAGTATGGACGAACAGACGTGACCGCCGGAGTGATCCAGATCACGTCCTGCGCTCGCAGGGCTGCGGTTGCCGCAGAGATCGTGCGATCGTTGGTGGCGTCGCGTTCGGACCAGCGGGCTGCCCACTTCATGTTCTTGAGAGGAAGCCAGTATCTCCGGCTGCCCACGACTACGTGGGCTCCCTGTCCCGTCACCGAGTCGACCAGCGCCAGGTATCGGTGGCCGGCGGCCAGAGGTCTGTCGCCATACAAGGCTTTCGCCCGCTCGAGGAACGTGTCGCGAGCGGCGCCCTCGAGGTGCGCTTCTGGTCCTCGCCAACCCTGACGCTTGTCCTGTTTTCGCGTCGAGAAATCCACGTTTTCGTAGGCCACGCCGTCGAGCCATGGCAGCCCAGTCGTTTCGACCTGCAGTCCTGCTCGCATCACCACCTCTTTGCCGTACTTGGCGAGCAGGCTGCGGCGCACGTGCTCGGTCAGATAGGGCTCGACGCTCGGGTAGACGTCCCGATAGGGACGGAGCACGATCGGTTCGTGCTTCCATTGCTCGACGGCTGCAGCGGTGATGAGCCCGCGGCGGGCCATCCTTTCGAGCACGACGTCGCGGCGCTTGCGGGCATTCTCCAGGTTGGTGAGTGGCGAGTCGCGCGATGGTGCCTGGGCGAGGCCGGCAATGGTGGCAATCTCGCCAAGGTCGAGCTCGTCGAGCTGCTTGGAGAAGTAGCGCTTGGCCGCAGCCTTGATTCCGTAGGCGCCGGAACCCAGAAAGATGTGGTTGAGGTACACGGCGAGAATCGCCTCCTTGGAATAGCGGGCTTCCAGGCGGCGGGCAACGATCGCCTCGTTGATCTTGCGCACCAGAGTCTTCTCGCTACCTAAAAACTGCTTGGCAACTTGCTGGCTTATTGTCGATCCACCTTGTGCCCAGCCGCCGGTGACTAGATTCTGCCATGCAGCCCGCGCGATTCCCCGCAGGTACAGGCCAGCATGAGAAAAGAAGGCATGGTCCTCGGCAGCGAGAAAGGCCTCGACGACCGGTCGAGGGATACTCTCATAAGGCGTTACTTCGCGCCATTCGTCGGCCAGCTCGGCCAGAACAGTACCGTCGGCAGCGTGGATCCGGCTGACCGTCGGCACGGTTTTTCCGTAGCTCGTCAGGTCAGGCGTCGGCGGGGCGTTGCGCGAGAAATAGCCGTAGGCTCCGACGACGGCGCTGACTGCCAGCGCCACGAGCACCAGGGCGGCGAACGAGTAGAGCTTGACCAACCAATGCAGGAGCCCGCCGTCGGCAGGGTTCGCCACCTGCACTCTTGCCTTGGCCTGCACTGGTCTGGACCCGACACGCATTGGATGCGGAGAGTAGTGTCCGCCCAGCTGTTTTTCAAGGCTTTCAAGGGCATGTGCAAGAAATGACCTTCACCGCGAAGGTTGGAGTTGCGTTTGTCGCAGTGCTGTCGCTGGCACTCCTGGTTGGCCTGGCTGCCGTCCTCGCAGTGCGCGAGATCATCGCTGCCAACAACGCCATCGTCGAGACCAGCGTGGAGGCCATCGTACACTACCGCCGCATGCAAGTGGCGCAGGAACGCTGTGTGCTCGCCATTCGCGGCTATCTTGGCACTCGCGATCCTGCGTTCTTGGCAGCCATGCAAAGCGCCCGTGGCGAGTTTGCCGCCCATCTGGACAATCAGCGATTCACTGAGCATGATCCATACGCCAAGGCAATCGTCGACGACATCGGTAGGGCTTTCACCCGCTGCGACGAGGCCGGGCATCTGCTGGTAGAACGTGCTGGCGCTGGTATTAGCAGGCAGGAGCTGAATCGGCTCTTCGAGACCGAAATGTATCCTCGCGAGGAGATTCTGGCCGACTTGCTCATAGCCTACGGCGAATACAAAGAGGACAAGCTCGAGCATGCCCAGCACCGTGCCTCTCGTGCCGTGACGATGGCGTCCTGGCTGGTCGGTGGCATTACCGGCGTCGCCCTGCTACTCGCCGCAATCCTTGGCTGGATTCTCACCAAGACGCTCGGCAAGCTCTACCGGGAAGCCCGCGATCAGGCTGAGCGGGTTCGCCTGCTCCTGGATACCGCTCCCGAGGGTATTGTCGGATTGGACAACGACGGCAAGTGTACCTTTGCCAATCCTGCTGTCCTTGCTTTGCTCGGCCTGCCAGATAGCAGTGGCCTGCTCGGTAGGCACGTACATGACGTCATTCACCACACCAAGAGCAACGGCCAGCCATTTTCGCCAAGCCAGTGCGCGATCCTGCGGTCGATCGGTGAAGGAACGACCATCCACTCTGACGAGGAGACGATCTGGAGAATCGACGGCACTTCCTTTCCGGCGGAGTGCTGGGCAAGACCTCTCAAGAGGGACGGACGAGTGCAAGGCGCGGTGCTGACTCTGGTCGACATCAGCGAACGCCGGCATCTCGACGAGGCGCGGCGTCAGGCTGAGGTTGTCAAGGCAAGAGAGGAGTTTCTGTCTATTGCCTCGCACGACTTGCGCTCACCGTTGACATCGATTCGTCTGAAAGTCCAGGGGCTCGTGCGCCGGCTCGAGCGGGCAGGGATAGCAGCGATGCCTGTAGAGCAGCTCATCGACTCCCTGGCTGCCGTCGATCGCCAGTGCGGTCGAATGGTCGCTCTGATCGAGCAGCTTCTCACCAGGTCACACGCAGTCGAAGGGAAGCTCGAGCCGCGCCGCGAGGAAGTGGATCTGGTGCAATTGGCCAAAGAGGTTGTCGATCGGCATCAGGATCAAATCGAGGCTGCCGGCTGCCGGCTACAGGTAACTGCCGAGGAGAGAGCTATCAGCGGTCAGTGGGATCGCGGTCTGCTCGACCAAGTGATCAGCAATCTGCTTGCCAACGCGCTGAAGTTTGGAAAGGGCCAACCGATCGAGATCGCCATCAGCCGGAGCGGCAGGGACGCGAGGATCGCAGTGCGCGATCACGGAGTCGGTGTCGCCGTCGAGGATCAGGAGCGGATTTTCGCTCGGTTTGGCACTGGCACTGGCACTGGCACTGGCATAGGGATGCGTCGGCCAGGCGGACACGGGCTTGGTTTGTGGATCGTCCGGCTGATTCTCGAGGCCCACGGTGGTTCGATTGCAGTCGCAAGCAAGCTGGGAGAAGGAGCCACTTTCACCGCGACGATTCCCCGTGGCGACGGCAAAGAATGAGGAAATCTTGCGACTCAGGAGCCGCCGCAGAATAACTTGTCCAAGATATCGGCGCTGAGGCGCCCGCATGGCAAGGAGCGAGGAGGGCGCATACTTTGGGTATGTAACCGACGAGTGACGCAGCCAGGCGGGATGGATCGGCGGCGAGATCGGACAAGTCATTCTGCGGCGGCGACTCAGCACGAGGCTGCGTCTACCGCGTTGAGGGCAGCCTTCCAGGAAGCCAGCCGAGAAGAGATCCATTCTCGGCTCGCCCGGGGAACGAATTGCTTTCCCTGACGCCAAGCGCGGGCAATCTCGGCCTTGGAGCGCCACAATCCAGCGCCAATGCCAGCCAGACAGGCGGCACCAAGAGCAGTGGTCTCGATGATCTCTGGTCTGGCGATGGTCACTCCGAGCAGGTCGGCTTGGATCTGCATGAGCAGGTCGTTGGCAGCAGCGCCGCCGTCGACCTTCAGGCTGGCGATATGTTGTCCACTGTCTTCCTCCATTGCCCGCAGGAGATCGTGGTTTTGCAAGGCAATGCCTTCTAGCGCTGCTCTGGCAATATGGTTCTTGGTCGTGCCGCGAGTGAGGCCGACAATCGCTGCGCGGGCAGCAGGACGCCAGAGTGGGGCGCCCAGCCCGGCGAATGCTGGTACTAGCACTACTCCTCCGGTGTCGGGAACTGAGCGGGCCATGTCTTCGACTTGGGCGGCGGACTGGATGATACCAAGTCCGTCCCGGAGCCACTGCACTGCCGCACCGGCGACGAACGCCGAGCCCTCCAAGGCGTAGACGGTCTCGCCCGCTTCGATGCCCGCTCCGAGCTTCCAGCCAACGGTGCTGACGAGCCCGTGACTGGAAGGCACTGGTGTCGAGCCTGTGTTGAGGAGAAGGAATGCGCCGGTGCCGAAAGTGCACTTGGCGTCGCCCGGCGAGAAACAGCACTGGCCGAACAGCGCGGCTTGTTGATCGCCGGCAATTCCAGCGATCGGGATCCCGTCGGGCAGGCAAGGCACGCCCTTGGTCGTCCCGTAGATCTCTGCCGACGAGCGAACCTCCGGCAAACAAGCCGGCGGTACTCCGAACAGACGACACAGCTCGTCTTCCCATTGCAACGAGCGCAGGCCGAAAAGCAGGGTGCGCGAAGCGTTGCTGGGATCGGTCAGGTGCGCTGTTCCGCCGGTCATTCGGAAAAGCAAGTAACTATCGACAGTGCCGAATGCCAAGCTGCCGTCTGCTGCGCGTGCTGCCAGACGCAGATCGCTGTCGAGCATCCAGCGGAGCTTGGTGGCGGAGAAGTAGGGATCGATGACCAGGCCAGTCAGCTCGCGAACTCGCTGTTCGTGGCCGTTTCGCCGGAGAGCTTCGCACATCTCTGCGGTTCGGCGATCCTGCCAGACGATCGCGGTTCGCGCCGGCTCGCCTGAACGCCGATCCCACAACAGCGTTGTCTCGCGCTGGTTGGTCAAGCCGATTGCGCTGATGGCCGTCGCCGATACTGACGCGGAATCCAGGGCTCGCTCGACCGATTCGAGAACGCTTTTCCAGATTGCCTCTGGATCGTGCTCCACCCAGGCGGGCTGGGGGAATATCTGTGGTAGCTCCTCGGTCGCCTTGCCGAGCACAGCGAGATTCTCGTCGATCACCATCGCCGTCGAGCTGGTAGTGCCCTGATCGATTGCCAGGAGAAGCCGTGTCATCTCTCTGTCCTTTCCGGGGCCTTTCCGAGGCCTTTCCGAGGGAGCTGGCTACACTGTACTACGAAGGCGGGTCCTTGCGTACATTGACAGGGCCGGGCACTCCGAATACAAACTACTGAATCCATTTCCCGTATGAGCGAGTGGAAGACAAGGGTCACGCGGATTCAATCCCCTCGACCCTCGGCATCGGGTGACGCATCGCTAATTCTGATCTATCCACCTGGTGCCGAGTTGGGGAAGCGGTTTGTCCTCGACAAGGTTGCCTTCGTGTTGGGGCGCGGCAGCGACAGCGACATCCAGATCGATCGCGATTCGGTATCCCGGCGTCACGCACGCATCTTCCGTACCGACGACGAATGGATCGTGGAAGACCTGGGTTCGACCAACGGCTCCTACGTGAACGATCGACCGATCCAGCAGGCAGTCATGAAGGACGGCGATCTCTTGAAGATTGGTCCAGCCATATTCAAGTTCCTCACCGGCGCCAATGCCGAAGCTGCCTACCACGAAGAGATCTATCGGATGACCATCGTGGATGGTCTGACGGGGGTGTACAACAAGCGCTACTTCCTCGAGTTCCTCGACAGGGAGATGGCCCGCTGCATGCGCTATGGCCGTCCGTTGTCTTTGTTGATGTTCGATATCGACCACTTCAAGCAGGTCAACGACCGATACGGTCACCTTGCCGGCGATCACGTTCTCAAGGAAATTGCCCAGCGGCTGCTGCCGCGCATCAGGCGAGAGGAGCTGCTTGCCCGCTATGGTGGCGAGGAGTTCGCTGCCGTCCTGCCGGAGACGGGTCGCGTTGGCGGGTTGGAGTTTGGCGAACAGCTTCGAGAGATTATTGCCAAACAGCCATTCGGATTCGATGGGCACAGCTCGGTCGTCACGATCAGCATCGGAGTGGCGACTCTGGAGAACGAGGCCCTCGATGCCGCCTCGTTCATCAAGCGGGCTGACGACAATCTCTACCGGGCAAAACGGTCTGGCCGCAATCGGGTGGTGGGCTGAACCAGGCTTGCGGCAACGGCGACTTAGGCTGTCTGGGCCTTTTTTTCGCGCAGGTTTACTTCCAGATAGAACCTGCGCTTGCGTACGAATTCGCACGTTCCCCAGACGATTGTCTGCCCCAATGCGAGATACACCAGTGCCTGCGCGTGGTCGGGCACTAGCAGGGCGGCACCGAGACATGCTCCTGCTCCCAATACTCGGACACCCCACGCCCACGGCGCCATGGTGGTCTGATAGTGTGCCAGGAGATTGTCTAGCCCCCCGTGCGCCAGCTCGACTGCAACCAGCACAATAATCGGCCAGGCAGGGACGGCCACGTGGGTCAGCGTGGCGACGGCTCCAAACGGAAGCGCAATCGCGCCTGCCAAGCGTACCCAGTCTGCTGCCAGAGCTCGCCTTGAACGAGCCAGCTCTCGAATACCAAGAGACAGGTAGTCGAGCCCGCTGATCCAGGTGATACCGAGAACGCAGATCATTATTCCCCAGATTAGCCATGTCCTGCCCGCCAACGCCTCGAGCAAGAACACTGGGGTGAGCCCGGCGCAGCCAATGAGGGCTCCGTGCCAGGCCTTTCCAGTGGCAAGCCGGTAGACTATCCATGCCGCCACTGGACCAGCTGCCAGTGCCCCAAGCACCCAGCAGAGGGTCGAATGCGAGCTAACCGCCACTGCCAGCAACAGGAGACCCATGCCCACCATCTGAAACCACGTCTTCACCTTGGCGAGGTACGAGGTAGCGAGAGTCCGCTGGCGAAGCTCGAAGCTCGAACGGAGCGCGGTAATCAGGAATTCACGAAGGAACAGGAGGGCGATCATCCACCACGGCACCCAACCGAGATCTGCGTACGGAAGAAAGCCGACTGCGATGAAGACTTTGTCGGCAATCGGATCCATCAATCCGCCGAGGATCGTCGGCCCGTGCTTGCGCGCCAAGTAACCGTCGATGAAGTCAGTGCAGCCGAGCATGGTGCCGAAGACGACGCCGGCAATCTGGATTCTCCAGTCCCCGTACACCATGAGCCCCAGAAAAGGCATGAATACCAGGCGGGCGAACGTTACTTGGTTGGCGGTGATCCGCATGGGAGAGCTCGGCAGAAGCTAGTCGCTCTGGAAAGCTCCGTCAAGACTCCGTCTCCGCCCGGGTGTGATCGTTGCTCGTTGGTCCCCGTCGATGGCGGCCTCTGTTTCATTTACTCTCCTAAGGTCAATAAAAAAGTCCCCCCAATCAGAA
>JAZDLZ010000776.1:0-8023 GCA_043801535.1 Pseudomonadota bacterium | reverse complement strand
CAATCGCTACGGCTTTCCCCATCGAGAGGTGGTGACGAGATGGCAGGCGAGCGGAGCACAAGTCGTCCGGACCGACGAAGGTGCAGTGACGGTCGAGATCGAACCGAATGGCAGCCTCCACCTCCGCCGCTGGCGAGGCGCGAGGTAGGAGCGTGCGAAGCAAAACTAAGTCTAAGTCAGGAGGTCTCAATGCTGCGTGTGCTGTTGTTATCCTTTCTCGTTGGGCTGACAGTGTCAGCACAGACTGGCTGTTACCATGCTGCGGCGGCGCGGCATTCTTCACTACCGGCGATGGACCATCTCGGGCGGGGTGTTCGCGCTCTTCAAGAAGGGGATGCGAGCCGGGCAAGAGCTGAGCTACGCCTGGCGTTGGAATACGATCCGACGCTTCCCGAAGCCCACAATGGTCTGGGGCTTGTTGCGCTTGCGGGCGGCAATCCTGCCGCGGCACGCGAGCACTTCGAGGTCGCGATACGGCTCAACGACGACTTCGTCGAAGCTCACGCGAACCTGGGCGCTCTCGAGATCCGGGATGGGTGCGCCACCAGGGCAGTGCCGCACCTCGTGTCAGCGTTGGGCATTGATCCCGGATACCTGCCAGCCCGCCGCAATCTGGCTATGGCCTTCGAGATGCTAGGCCGGCTAGCGGAAGCGCGCGATCAGCTTCTATTGATTACTTCGCTGGCCAGAGACGACGCCACGTCCTGGGCCTGCCTGGCGTCGGTGGAGTTAGCCATGGGGAATCGGGCAGCAGCGGCCAGAGCGGCGGCGACGGCTCTGGGCCTCGACCCCAACGAGAGGCTGGCCAGACTGGTGCGGGCCAACCAGTTGCGCAACGGCGGCGAGCTGATGCGCGCCCTTTCCGAATACGACTCCCTGCTCGCCAACGCATCGGACGCACGTGCCCATGGCGATCGCGCGGTTACGCTTGTGCTGCTAGGGCGGTTCTCCGAGGCAGTGAGCGCTGCCGAGCAAGCGGTGTTCCAAGATGCTCGGCTGCCAGCAGCTCATTTTGCGCTTGGAGTTGCTGCCGCTGCGGCAGGCGATCACGAGCGAGCAGCCCACGAGCATCAGCAGGCCATGGCGCTTGCCACCTCTGCTGGTCGGGCATACCCCGAGGCGGTCTTTCTCCGTGCCGCCGCCTTGGCGCGGGCTGGTCATCGTGAAGAGGCAATAGCAGCCTACGATTCGTTCCTGACGATTGCCAAGGGTGTGGACCATGCCGATTTGGTCGCAGAGGCGAAGATCCAGCTCGTTGCTTTGCGAGCAGCAAAAACCAGGGTGTGGCATCCATAGCGAGCAGCACGGCTTGCCAGCGAAAAAAAGCCATTGCTGTTGCGGGGAAACGAGCGCCAGCCCTTGACAATGGTGATGTCTTGGCTACCCCGGTCAGCGCTGTGATGAATGAACAGGATTGTTCCTACCCAACTGCGGCCACCAGCCCTGCTTCAACCAATACCACCACCGCGGAGCTTGCTCGGTCTGTGGTGGGCGACGTACTGCAGACTCTTTCCCGCCTCGAGGCTGTCGGCCCGCCTTCGCTGGAAGTGTTGGCCGGCTCCGAGCAGGGCAAGTCATTCGAGCTTCCCTCGCCTGGCCGCGAGACGATGGTCGGTCGCGGCGAGGACGCCGGCATCGTAATCGTCGACCCCGAAATGTCACGAAGGCACGCTCTGGTCAGGTGCGACTGGATTGGAGCAATCATCGAAGACCTTGGCTCGAAGAACGGGACCGTCGTTGCCGGCGAGCGACTTGTTCCTGGCAAGACGAGGCGCCTGTTCCCGGGCGACACTCTGACGCTGGGTAACACGGTGCTCAGATTCCACAACGCGGCGCAGGAGAGGCTTGCCATGCTCACGATTGGCCATCGGAAATCCGAGGCCAGTGCAAGCCGCGAACGCAGGACGATTCTGGCGGGCAGAGACGACAAATCAGGATTTGGTGACAGTAGCAGTAGTAGCAGTGGCAGTAGTGGCACGTGCTCGCAACACTTGCCGGCAGATGAATGCAGGCCCGCAGCCGCCAATCAGAACGACGAAAAGCAGGTGCGCACGGCGGCGGACAGTCCTCCACCCGGCGATCCTGGGATTCTCGTACGCAGCGCCCCTGTCGTTGCCAATGGCACCGCAGTCCGCTCTCCGGCTGTTCGGTTTCTCGTAGCCGCCCTTGCCGCGCTGCTAGTCATTGGTGCGGCCACGGCGCTGGTCTTGATACTGACCTGCTAGGTCAACTTTTTGCCTGTTGTCGTTGCCGTGAGCTTTCCGTGCTTCACGCCTCGCGTGCCGAGGAGTGCGTCGGCGATCCTCTGGACTTTCGAGGCTGTGCCTCGGATCGCGATCATCTCCAGGCAATTGTCGTGATCCAGATGAATGTGGGTCGCAGCGAGCACTGCGTCGTGGAAGTCGTGCTGGATGCTGGTGAGGCGGTCTGTCAGCTCGCGCTTGTGGTGATCGTAGACGAGCGTGATGGTTCCGACGATTTCGTCGTCGCCTGTCCATTCCTCTCGAACCAGGGCCTCGCGCATTACCGAGCGCAGCGCATCCGAGCGGTTTCTCGCTCCGTGTTTTTTGGCCATGCGGAGAAAGCGCTCGAGGAGATCGGACTCGATCGAGGCACTGAAGCGAGTCAGCTTGCCCATCCTTTCCCCTCCTTTTCGGATGGTGGTCATCGGATTGTCCAAGCTACCACAATTGCCGAGGCGAAGAGTCCGGCCGAACAGACAAGACAGCCCGAACAGACAGCGCATCCAACGAGAGGTGACGACCGAGCCACAAGCAACAGCCTGGATACTGACGGTGCTCGGTGCCCTGCTAGCAGTGAGTGTCTTGCTCAGCCGGGCTCTCGCTCGTACCGGAATCCCCGTCGTGCTTCTTTTCCTCGCGCTCGGAATGCTGGCAGGCTCGCAGGGCATCGGGGGAATACGGTTCGTAGACCACGGGCTCACCTTCCGCCTCGGAACGGTCGCGCTCGCGCTCATCCTTTTCGACGGCGGCCTGAACACACCGCTTCATGTTGTCGAGCGCAATCTCGGTCCTGCGGCCGTTCTCGCCACTCTCGGGGTAGTTGCTACTGCCGCGCTTCTTGGCTTGGCGGCCTGGGCTCTCGGCTTCCCGCGGCAGCACGCCTTTCTGCTCGGAGCAGTCGTGTCGTCGACGGACGCGGCAGCGGTCTTCTCGATCCTGCGTGGCAGCGGCATCCAGCTGAAACGTCGAGTCGGCGGCACTCTCGAGGTGGAGTCAGGATTGAACGACCCCATGGCGGTAATCCTCACCGTCGCCCTGACAGAGGGGCTCAGCTCCAATGGCGATTTCACATTCTCTCTGCTGCTCGTTCGAGTCGTGGCCCAGTTGGCGGTAGGAGGTGTGGCCGGTCTTCTCGTCGGCCACGTGGGACGGATTCTATTGCGTCGGCCAGTTCTCGCTGGCGGTCTCTATCCGGTTCTCACCCTCTCGGTCGCCTGTCTTGCCTACGGTCTCGCGACACTCGTTTTTGGCAGCGGATTCCTCGCGGTCTACGTTGCCGCGCTCGTGCTCGGCAGCGGTCGGCTGCCGTATCGAAGCGGGGTCCTGCGAGCTCACGACTTCGTCGGCTGGTTCTCCCAGATTGTCATGTTCGTAGCCCTCGGGCTGTTGTCTTTTCCCGCGCATCTAGCCGAAGTGGCACCGCTGGGGCTCGCTCTGGCGGGGTTCTTGGCGCTGGTAGCACGCCCCGTTGCTGTCTTTCTCTGCCTGGCCCCGTTTCGCTTTGCCTTCGGCGAGCTCGTGTACGTGAGCTGGGTAGGCTTGCGCGGCGCAGTGCCGATCATCCTTGCTGCCTACCCGGTGATGGCCGGCGTGCAAGGAAGCGGCCGGATCTTCGACGTTGTTTTTTTCGTGGTCGTCGTGAGCGCCTTCGTCCAGGGCGGGAGCATCCGTTGGCTGACACGACGCCTCGGGCTCTTGACGGTTTCCCCTCTGCCGCCGCCAGCGGTGCTCGAGATCACCTCGACCAGTCTGCTCGATGGCGAGATTATGACTTTCTACATTGGGCCAGCCTCGGCCGTATCCGGTGCCACGGTAGGCGAGCTGCCGTTTCCAGCTGCCGCTGCCGCCATGCTCATCGTTCGTGGCTCCGAGCTGATCGCCCCCAAGGGATTAACCCGCATCGAGCCAGGCGACTATGTCTACGTGTTCAGTCGGCGCGAGGACCAGCCGTTCATGCGGCTGTTGTTCGGGCAAGAAGAGAACCGCTAGAATCGCAATCCATGCGCCACTACATTAGCCGCGGCATCTGGAAGCCACTCCTCGTTCTGTTTGGTGCCAGCCGAGAGAGGTCGTGGGTTTCGGTGACAGCATCGACCACGACCATCCGATTCGGCCTTTTCGAGCTCACTCTGGCGCACGACGAGCTCGAGTCGGCGAAACCTGTCAGTTGGCCCCTGCTTGGCGGACTCGGGTGGCGGACTGATTTTTGTGGCTCGGTCGTTCTGGTCGGGTCGCGCCAAGGAGTGGTCGAGATCAGGCTTCGCAACCCTCGGAGAATCAAGCTGCTGGGTCTCCCGGTCACGGCTCGGCGAATCTTCGTTTCACTGGAGGATGACCAGGCGTTCCTCGCCGATTTGCGCCTGCCAGCGCCGCCAACCTGACCAGCGGTCGCCTGGGATTCGGCCAGTCCAGTCCAGTGGCGCCGAGGACCTGCGCCGAGGAGCGGCACCTTGACAGGTCGGTTCGCCTCGTCTATTTTTAACTGTACGGTTAGTTAGGAGAACCTCATGGCGCGAACCGGTGGCGACAAGACTCGAAAGCGTATCCTCGCGGTGGCAGAGAAGCTCTTTGCCGCGAGGGGCTTCGATGCCACCAGCGTCGACCAGATCGCGCATACGGCAGGGGTCAACAAGGCGCTCATTTACTACCACTTCAAGAACAAGGACGACCTCGTTCTCCAGCTCTTCGAAAGCATCATCGAGGAAGTCTCGGCCTATTCCGAGCAGCAGACAGGATCCGGTGCGTCCAACGACAGTGGGGATGTGCGGCATGCGGTCAAGAAGGAAGTCGAGTTCCTCACCGGGCGGAAGCGGATTCTCTCCCTCATGCTGGCAGAAGCGCTCCGTTCGAATCAGCACGACGACTTCCTGTTCCGCTGCGCCGAGATCGTCATCCAGAAAGAACACGCCGGCGATCTCGTCCAAACGGGCGCGGGCACGGAGGACGGTGCCCGGAAGACGCTACCGCGCGCCCAGATGGTCCACGAGTTTTTCACGGGTTTCGTCCCGCTGGTGACGTTCGTTGCTCTCCGGGACAAGTGGTGCAGCTATTTCAACTACGACGCCGATCAGATTACCGATGAGTTCATCGAAGCATTCGCCGACACCCATCTCGACTCTCAGTTGAAGCGTCGGTAGAAAGGGCCAATGACATTGCTCGCGCCCCGAGGAGGTCTCGAATGCGCTCAAAACTAACTGTCCGGACAGTTAACATGCAGTCACGTCCTCGGAGTCGTTCCGTCGCGGGCGACCAAGGAAAGGAAGGGATGCCATGAAAGCCTTCGCTACCTCGCAGCCACCAACCAGGGCGGTCCGGGGCGCGGCCTGGACGGTCAGCCTCTTCTACCTGCTCATTCCTCTCTTCTGAGTGAGACAAGGAGGACGTTCGATGAGCAACTGGTTTGACTGGTTCAAGCCCATCACCAGCGCGGTGAGCCTTCTGACCGCCTGTTGCGGTTGCACCGCCTACAGCGGTCCGGTGTCTTCCCATTTCGACGGATCCCGATTCTTCAACCCCGAACGGGAAGACCACTCGCCAGGCGATACCGTGAAATGGTTGTGGGAGATGGATACCGTTGACTGGCCGGAGTGGGTGGATGATCCACCACAGCCGCCACCACCCGAGCGCACCGAGCCCGGGATCCTCCGGGTTACCTTTGTCAACCATGCCACGGTGCTGCTGCAGATCGACGGTATCAACATTTTGACCGACCCAATCTGGTCGAAGCGCGCCGGTCCAATCTCCTGGCTTGGAGTGAAACGGGTCCGGGCCGCCGGCGTCCCGTTTGCCCGGCTACCACGGATCGACGTCGTGCTCATTTCCCACGATCACTACGACCATCTCGATGCTCCAACGATTGACATGCTCTGGCGGCGCGATCGTCCCCGTTTCTTCGTTGGTCTCGGAGTGGGCGAACAGCTCCGAGCGCTAGGCGTGCCGGCTCGCTCGGTCACCGAGCTGGACTGGTGGCAAGAGCATGTGTTGGCTGGCACGTCTGTCCGAATCCTCTTTGCCCCTGCCCGTCATTCGTCGGGACGAGGCCTCTTTTCCGAAGGGCGCACCCTGTGGGGAGGGTTCCTGATCGACACGGCCGGCGGCCAGGTGTATTTCGCTGGCGACACGGGACTCGGCGCGTTCGTCGACGAGATCGCGGCGCGATTCCACCGCATCCGACTCGCGATCCTCCCTGTCGGTAGCTACGAGAAACGCTGGTTCATGAAGACTCAGCACCTGAACCCGGAGGATGCAGTCCTGGTGCACCGGAAGCTTCAGGCCAGGCAAAGCATGGGGATTCACTACGGCACTTTCGCCGAGCATCCCGAACAGAGCATCGACGCACACGAGAGGGACCTTGCCGCTGCGCTCGCCTCGCAGGCGATCGACCCATCGCTTTTCTGGCTATTGGGCTTTGGCGAAGGTCGCGATGTGAGTAGGCATTCCATAGACGTCGAATCGGAGTAGCTGCCGCCGCCGCCGCCGACGACGACGACGACCACCACCACCACCCCTGCCCCTCTGGCACAGATCTGTTGACTGGCAGGCACAGCAATGCTCTACTCAGTGCAGGACGACGTGGTAGCACGGCGTTTCTCCGAGTATCGATGCCTGCGCCACAGGGGGCGGACTGATGACTGCGTTGTCTCGACAGGAGACGTGGGAGATTGTTCGGGCCTGTTGACTCAAAGGAAAGGGCCGGCAGGGTGGTTCTGCGCGGTCCAGGCAGGGTCAGTACGGCGCGTCGGATGACCGCCGTGCTGTTTTCCAAAGTCGGCAGAAGCAGCTGCCAGCAGGAGGCGAGAATGCCAGATCAACACACGTGGAAGGAAGTCGAGATTCTGGGACTGACCTATCTCTGGCTTTTCTATGACCGGAGTGCGGCGAGTGTCCCGTTGAAGGAGATCGAGTTGTTCATCGAGCGCCACGACCCGCAACGGAGCACCCTCACCGAGAACAAGGTGCGAGCGGCGCTGGAGGCGCAGGACACGGCGGCCGGCGGCCATGGCCACTACGAACCGAGCAAGCGCTGTCAGGAGATCTGGGACGCTCTGCAGAGGTTCTTTTAATGAGCGGCGGCACCTTGGTTGTGAGGCTAGGGGGGAGGGGAGTGCCTGAAAAACAAGAAACAACTGACGCCGGCGCGGCGGGGCGCGCAGGTCGTGCCAGTCCCCGAGGGGGACTTGTGTGGTTGTCGTGGTGTCTCGCGGTGACGATCTGCGCGCTGGCCTGTAGCTGCAAGGCGAAGGACGAGAAAGGAGCTTCTATCCCGGATGCTCAGAAGGGCGGAACGGCTCCGTCGTCGACAGCCGAAGCGAGCTCGTCGAAGGACGAGATTGAGAAGCTCCTAGCCGAGCTCGAGAAGAAGCTCCCCGAAGACGCTGAAGGCGTGAATCGGGCGTCTGCGCGGGTGAAGGAGGCCATGGAGAAGCACAGAAGCTTCTTCGCGACCGAAGCAGGAGGGAGACTTCAGCTAGACCTGCTAGAGCTGCACAATGCGCTCAAGAATCGCGGACTGTGGCTGGACTGTGCATCCAAGACCTCGGTCACCGAGGCTGACGAGTGCGTCGCAGGACGAATCGATCCGCAGAAGTCCACGACGCTGACCGTGTGGAAAATACAGCGGGATTCGTGCATCAAGATGCTCCAACAGTTGCCACTTGAGAACGTCCGTCGCAGCGGAAGTCTGGGGAATGCATGTTCGGCTGTCGCTCCGTTTCCGGATGCCGAGATGCGTCTAGTTTTCTCTGGGAATAGGCCCCTCTCCGAGGCGGAAGGTGGTGACG
>JAZDLZ010000769.1:0-2796 GCA_043801535.1 Pseudomonadota bacterium | reverse complement strand
GGTCGCGGTCGATCCTTCGCGGACGCGGTCGCGGTCGATCCCTCGCGGACGCGGTCGCGGTCGATCCCTCGCGGACGCGGTCGCGGTCGATCCCTCGCGGACGCGGTCGCGGTCGATCCTTCGCGGTCGCGGTCGCGGTCGATCCTGCCGGCCAGGGTGAACAAGACGAAGCGCAGCCTCTTGGGGCGTGCCTTCTCGAGCTCTGCCGGTAGTGCACGGATCTTCATCGCCTGCAGGATGTTCAGGGTGAGCAGGCTCAGGCGGTACCAGGCCGCGTTGGCGCCGAAGTAGCCCCTGCTTTTTGCGAAAGCGCAGAGCAACCGATTGATTTGATCCGGGATTCCGGCCGCCTATTCAGGTGCGAGCCGTACCGGGGGGGCTGTTCCAGTTCCTGGTTCCTTGTCCCCGTTGACCGATCGGGACACTCCCGTTATTTTGCGACGGCGACTCAGTGGCTCCACTCGAAGCTGACCGTCTGTCCAGCGGCGAGGTCGTGCTGGCCAGGCGGCAGCCGCAGGTAGGCATTGGCCGGCGCGACCGCGAGAATGTCGGCAGAGCTTCGGTGTGGCAGCGGCCGTAGCCGCACCGTCGTCGATTCTTCGGCGACCGCTGGTACGAACAGGGCCCGCTCCGAGGAAATCGTAAGCGGGGCGCAAAGGACTCCGTGGCTTTGCCGCTTGATTGGCGGACGCCCCATCATTCGGTGCAGCGCTGGCACCACGTAGCGGTGGAAACACATGTGTCCGGAGACGGGATTGCCAGGAAGGCCAAACACGACCTGACCTCCTCGGCGGGCAAAGAGGAGCGGTTTGCCAGGCTTCTGGGCGACTTTGTGGAAAACGATCGTTGCGCCGCAGCGTTCGAGCGCCTGCGGCACGAGATCGTGTCGTCCGGCGGAGACGCCACCGGACAGGATCAACACGTCGGTACTGGCAGTGCTGTCGATCGTTTGTTCCAGGGCCTCGAGCGAGTCTGCGGCCCACGAGACGCTGATCTCGGTCTCGGTCAAGCCAACCAGACGCGCCGCCGCCGCCAGCATCGGGCCGTTCGAATCGTGGATCTGCTCTGGACGCCGCGTTTCCCCGGGCCTGACGATCTCGTCGCCGGTCACCACGACTGCGAGCGACGGGCGGCCGAGCACCTTCACGGTCGTTCGCCCACAGGCGGCAATGATGCCGATCGGAATGGCGGTGACCGTCGTTCCGATTGGCAGCGCAACCGAGCCGGCCTGGCATTCGCTTCCTCGGCGGGTGACGTACTGATCCGTCTCGACGGCCGGCGGGAGCAGGACCTTTCTTCCTGCGGCGAGTGGCGGCCAGGCTGCGGCGTCCTCGCTACTCGGCGCTGCTGCCGTCCTGGCGGCTGGGCGAATCTCTTCCCGCATCACGACCGCTTGTGTTCCCGGTGGGCACGGTGCTCCGGTCATGATCTCCACTGCACGTCCCTCGGCAACCGCGGTCGGCGAGCCCGTACCAGCGCTGGCCGCAGCCACGACCTCGACGACCAGGCCGGCGTCGCGGACGTTCACCGCGTAGCCGTCCATCATTGCCCGGTCGAACGGAGGGAAGTCGCGGTCGGCGCGAATCTCTTCGGCGAGCGTCAATCCCAGGGCATCTGCCAGCGGAACCGTGACCGATCTGCCGGGCGGAGTGTGCTCGAGCACCAGTGCGAGGGCACGATCCGGATCGATGTATCTCTCCAAGCTCAACCTCCAATCGTGGCCATGCTGCGGCGCGGCCAGGCTTCGGCAACCGGCCACTTGCTGGCGAGCACCGCCTCGATTCGAGAGCGGATTGCCCGGCGGTCTGCTCCGGCACCACGAGCGCCGGCGAGGAGCCCTGCCACGTCAACGCCGCTGTTGCGCCGCAGGCAGGCATGGAGACGGCCTCGACAATCGAGCCGCAACCTGTCGCATGCGGAGCAAAACGGCTGGGAGACCGGGGCGATGAGCCCGATCGCGATCTCCTGCGTACCGTCGCGAAGCAGGTGGCGGCGCGCGGTGCTGGTGTCAGGTAGCGGACCGACGTAGGCGAAGGACCGTCGCAGACACTCCAGCGCCTCGCCCGCCGAGACGTACTCCGCGTCGAACATGCTCGCCGCCGCACCGAGCGGCATCAGCTCGATGAAGCGAATCTCGCATCCGTTCTGGGCAGCCAGGCGGACGAGGTCGGCGAGGTGAGGGCCGTTGAAGGTACGGAGCAACACCGCGTTGATCTTGATCGGGGAGAAGCCAGCCGCGCGGGCTGCTGCCAAGCCTTGGAGAATGGAGCCGAGCATGTCCCTGCCGGTCAGGGCGGCAAGCTTTGCCGGATCCGGGGTGTCGAGGCTGATGTTCACCGACTCGACGCCAGCCCGGCGGAGGTCGGAGGCAAGACCACCGAGCAGCGTGCCGTTGGTGGTCAGCCCGATCTGGCTGGCAGGGAGGAGCCAGTGGATGCGTTCGATCAGCTCCGGCAGTCCTGGCCGCAGGAGAGGCTCCCCGCCGGTGATGCGGATCTTGCGGATCGCCACGGTTTCGTCTATCGCCGCAATCAGCCCGAGGAGCTCATCGTCCGTGAGAGCATGGCATTCGCCTCCTGTCCTCTGGCGGGGAGCACAGTAGTGGCACCCGAGATTGCAGCGATCGGAAACGGAGACGCGGAGGTAGGTGGAGCTCGCTTTGCGCTGTGGTCGCTGCAATGATCTCACTCCATCCATCCATCCATCCGGTGTTGCAGTCAGTTTGGGGTCAGTTTGGGGTCAGCTCGGGGGTAGCACCTGGTAGCAAGCGATCTCTACCACACTCGCGGCCGTTTC
>JAZDLZ010000766.1:0-3196 GCA_043801535.1 Pseudomonadota bacterium | reverse complement strand
ACCTCCCCTCCGCCCCTCCTCTCCGAGGAGGGGGACCGCGGCGCGTCATCTCCCGGGCGACCACCAAATTGGTGCAGCGCCGCGACTCGCTCCGCGCGGCGAAGCCGCGCTGCGCTCGTGGTCACTATCGCCGTTTTAGGGTGTGACTTGACCCATTGCGATCCAACAATTCCGAGCAGGAGCAACGATGCCATGACGGCAAGCGCCGGCTCGTGTCCAAAGCGCAGCCTTTCTCTCGAGGGAATGGCCAGGGTTGGAAGTGTCCAGTCTGGCTGGCTTCGTATTGTCCCAGATAGAGAAACGCAGTGGGCAAGAGAGCTCGCGTTTGTCGACCTCGAGCTCACTATCGACGTCAGTCCCAGTGTCAGAAACAGTACCAGCACAACAAGCACCAACGTCAGCGCGAGCACTGCTGGCCACGGATATGGCGAGCGAGCTCTGCCTCGGAGATGGGCGGCGAGCATGGTGGCCAGAACCGGCAAGCCAACGAAGGCGGTGAGCACTGCGGCGGTCTTGTGGACGAGCATTGCTCCCGTCCAGAAGAACAAGGCAGCGATGCCAGCTCGCCAGGTCTTCTTGGCTGCGAAAGAGCCGATGGCCGCCGAGAATGCTGCCGCCACCGTGATGCCGATGCCTTCCTTCACGAACTCGGTGCACAGATAGAACGAGGCAGGGCTGATCGCGACGATGGCCGCGCAGAGCAGTCCAAGCGAGCGTCTGCCGGTTAGTCTCAATCCGAGAAGATAGAACGGTATTGGAGCCAGCCCGGTCCCGATTGCAGCGCCGATCTTGGCAGCGGTGATGGGATCGGCGACCGTGGCAATCGGCAGCAATAGCCACAGAGCGCCAGGAGAAGACGGGTAGTAGAGATGGCCAGTCTCGAGTAGCGAGCGGAGCTGAATCGGATAGAAATAGCCGTCGATTCCGAGAGGGTAGGGGGATGCCATGAGAAATCGAATGCGGACCAGACAGACGACTATCGTCAGCGTCCCCACTGCCAGCGCGGCGAGCAACGGGCCGCGAGAGACCCTGCCGCGAACCAGTCGTTCGAGCATCGGGAAGTGCTATTCCGCTGCCAGAGCGCGGACAGCTTTCACCGCTGCCAGCACGTCGTCCTCCACCGTGAATGGACCGAGGCTGAATCGGACCGTTCCAGCGGGCGCGGTTCCAAGTCGCTCGTGGACGAGCGGCGCGCACTGGAGTCCAGTTCGGCACGCTATGTTGAAGTCCACGTCGAGACGCATGCCGATCTGCGCAGGATCGATGCCGCGGATATTGAACGAAAGGACTGGAGTGCGGCGATGGTCGAGAGTGTTGGCGCAGTAGAGGGAAACCCCCGCTATCTCGCGAAGGCCTTCCCAGAGCATCTTGGCGAGGCCCATTTCCCGGCCGTGGATGGCTGACACTCCCCCCTGTTCCTCGACAAACTGAACCCCCTTCGCCAGGCCAGCGATGCCCATCATGTTTGCAGTGCCGTATTCGAGGCGATAGGGGAGCTCGTCGAGGTGCCGGCGCTGCGCCGATTTGACGCCAGTGCCGCCGGCCCGGCTGTGCGGAACGGTCACTCCCTCGGCAACACAGAGTCCGCCGATACCCATCGGTCCGAGCAGTGACTTGTGGCCAGTGAAAGCAATCATTCCAATGTTCATCGACCTCATGTCGATTGGGATGACGCCCGCTGTCTGGGCTGCGTCGATGCAGAATGGTACGCCCGCTGCGATACAGATAGCGCCGATCTCGGCAACCGGCTGAACGGTGCCGAGGACGTTCGAGCCATGGGTTACAACTACCAGCTTGGTGTTTGATCTGATTGCACGTCTAATGTCGTCTGGGTCTACGTACCCAGCGACGTCAAAAGGAACGATTGTCACTTCGGCGCCGTGTTCGTCCACGCAGTGGGCAATCGGACGAAGAACCGAGTTGTGCTCGAGCGCAGTCGTCACAACGTGTCCACCCTTGCTCAGCATGCCGAAGATGACCAGGTTCAAGGCGTCGGTTGCGTTGTAGCCAAATACCAGCCGGTTCGGATCGGTGCCGCCAAACAGAGCGGCAAGACTGCGTCGGGCGCCAAGCAGCATCGACTCGGCTTCCATCGCCAGATCGAAGGTCGATCGGCCTGGATTCACGCAGGCAGTGGCGCAGAACCTTACCGCAGCCTCGAGGACTGGCTCTGGTTTGGGGAAAGTGGTTGCCGCGTTGTCGAGATAGTGCAGCTCTTTTCCAGCATAGACCAGCATGGCGGGACCTTAGCTGCGGGAGGTGTGGCAGTCAACGGGCGGCGGCGGTGCTGCACAACCGATCCCGGAGTCGCCGCAGGATGATCTCTGTCTTCGTGTCTTCGATCAGTCCGTCAATACAGGAGGTGATCGCCATGTCGATGTCGATCCATTCGAGGCGAGAGCCTTCCTCCATCGGTGATCCATCACCGGCAGGAGGCTGGGCGTCGCCTCGATCGGCGATTTCCACTGCGGCGAGCCAGAAACGCTCGGCCATGGCGCCGGGACTTGGGAACGTGCCAGCGCCGAGAAGCCGTACCTGGGAAGGGTCGATCAGGTACCCTGCTTCCTCGGCAGCTTCTATCGCCGCGCGCCGCTTGATTCCTTCTTCGCCGACGTCTTCTGGCTCGAGGATTCCGGCGACGACCTCGGCGAACAGCAGATACTGGCGCGAATCGGGCAGTGCCAGCTCACCGGCAGGTCGGCCAAAATAGAGCGGAGGTCTCAATCCGTGGCGTAGAAGGACGTCGATCCCTCCGTCTGGCCGCCGCGAATAGAGGGCGACGACCACTGCGTCTCGTCCTTTTGGTCGCACTATGTAGTCGCAGAGATATGGTGGCGAGAGCGAGCCATCGGGGCGGATGTTGGCCAAGGAGAGACGCCGGATGGCGAGAAAGCCACCTTCGCGTCCGATCAATTGATCGGAAAGAACCGAATAACCGACTACCGGAGGCATGCAGTCCATAGTACAGCTCCCCAGGAGAGCACGAGCACGAAATCCAGCTGGGATTCGGAGTCCACGATTCCAGCCGGCAGCATGCGCCTGACCGAGCGTCTGTGCTCGTTCCCTCCGCTGCAGAACAGGCCACAGGCAACCGGCGACCGGCAACAGGCAACAGGCAATGTCGGAGGGGGCACAGTTCAGGCTTTCGGTGATTCTTCCGTCTGGAGTTGCCGACGCGTCAAGCCAACGCGCGAGT
>JAZDLZ010000753.1:0-2248 GCA_043801535.1 Pseudomonadota bacterium | reverse complement strand
GCCGGCGTTGGCTGCAAGCGAGGAAATGCCTGCCGAGCTCGTCCAACTTGTCGGTTGCTGCCTGGAAAAGGCCCCCCGCGGGCGGCCTTCGGCTGGCCGGGTGGTCGAGGTGCTCGAGCGCTTGCTCTCAGAGGGCCGGCGCCAGGTCGGTGTCGAACAGAGTCCGTTTCGCGGATTGTTTTCGTTTGCCGAGCGGCACGCCAGTCTCTTTTTTGGCCGGGACAGCGAGACCGCGGTTTTTCTCGAGAGCATGCGGGAGCAGGCCGTCGTGCCAGTGGTTGGACCGTCGGGGGCGGGCAAGAGCTCCTTTGTCCAGGCCGGGGTGATGCCGCGGCTGCGCGAGCAGGGCGCCTGGATGGTGCTATCGCTGCGTCCCGGCTCGGAACCATTCGTTGCGCTGGCCTCGCGGCTGGTGATTGGCGAGAGTAGCCAGCGGATCAGCGAGAGCATCGGCGGCATTCACAGCTCGGATTATCTTTCTCCCGGTGTTGCGCGCAGTCTAGCTGAGAGCGAGGATGCGGCATCGGCCGCGGCGCTGGCGTTGGCGGCGAGTGACGAGGCGTCGCTGGCCAGGCAGCTCTGCCAGCGTCCGGAGGTGCTGGGAGTAGTGCTCCACGAGCTGGCGACACGGGAACGGTGCAGGGTGCTGCTGTTCGTGGATCAGCTCGAGGAGACGTACACCATGGTTGCCGACGAGACGGTGCGGGCGGCATTCATCCGAGCGATCTGTGGCGTGGCGGATCATCCGTCGAGTCCGGTGCGAGCCATATTCACCATCCGCGACGATTTTCTCGGTCATCTCGAGGGCGGGCCCGAGGTTGCGGCAGCGCTCTCGCGGGTCTTTGTGCTACGGCGTCCAGGCAAGGAAGGGCTGGCAGAAGTGCTGGCACGACCGCTGGCCGCTGTCGGCTATGCCTACGATGATCCATTGTTGGTGCCGGAGATGGTGGAGTCGGTCAGGAACGAGCCAGCGTGCCTGCCGCTGCTTCAGTTCGCCGGCCAGATGCTATGGGATCGGCGTGACAGAGATCGGCGGCTTCTGTGTCGGGCAACCTATGAGGCAATGGGGGGCGTGGCTGGCTCGCTGGCCGAGCACGCCGACGGAGTGCTGGCAGGAATGACCTCGACGCAGGTCGAGCTGGCGCGCCAGCTTCTGCTGCGTCTTGTGACCTCGGCAGGCACGCGGCGGGTAGTGCCAGTGGCAGTGGCGATGGCAGGTCTCGGGTCAGAGGTCGAGGAGGTCCTCGGCAAGCTGACTCTGGCGCGGCTAGTCACTGTTCGCCGGGCAGCCGACAGCGGACGGCAACGCGGAGTCAGTTGCACCAGAGCGGGCGCCGGCAGTAGCAGAGCTGGCAGCAGTGGCAGTAGTGGCAGTAGTGGCAGTAGTGGCAGTAGTGGCAGCGGCGAAGCGGTATTGGAGCTCGTGCACGAGTCGCTGGTGCGTACCTGGGGACGACTGGCGCGTTGGCTCGAGGAGAGTCGGGATGACGTTGCCTTCGTCGCCGAGGTCACCCAGGCGGCCGAGCTCTGGGAAACCCGTGGTTTCCGGCAGGAGGAGGTGTGGCAGGGAGACGCGCTGCGCGACGCCCGGAGTAAGATGGCGCGGCTCGGAATCGCTGCTGTGCCCGCGCTCGTGATCCGTTTTCTCGAAGCAGGCACGAGGAAGGAACGGAGCGCGCAGAGACGCAAGAAGGCACTGCTGGCGTCTGCCATCGTGGTGCTGGCAGGAATAGCAGCGGCGTCGACGCTGATGCAGCGGGCAACGGCAAGGCAGAAAGCGCGCGCCGATACCGAGCGCGCGCGCGCCGAACAGCGAGAGGCCGAAGCCACGACGCAGCGCGCCGAAGCCCAGCGCGAAGGCGCCAGCGCCGCCGTGCACCGCGGCGACCTGCTCGAAGCACGCGCCAAGCTTCGCGGCTCGCTGGAGTCCAGCGATTCGGCCATGGGACGGGTACTGTGGGGAGAGCTGGAACAGGAGCCGCTCGTGTGGAACAGGAGGCTCGGGAGCTGGGTGGCTGACGTCGCCTACTTGCCAGACGGAAAGACCGTGGCAGGCGCGTGCGATGATGGCAGGGTCTATCTGGTCGACGTCGAAACAGCCGCACTGCGGATGCTGCGTTGCCACGTCGGCGGGCTCAGTTCCGTGGCGGCGTCGCCCGATGGTCGGTATTTGGCAGCGGGGAGTGGGGCGGGTCCGATAGTGATCTGGGATCTGCCGACGGGGACCGCCAGGGAGCTGATTGGTCAC
>JAZDLZ010000695.1:0-5208 GCA_043801535.1 Pseudomonadota bacterium | reverse complement strand
ACCTCCGACGGGTCCTCCCTCTCCGAGGAGGGGAACCGCGGCGCGTCACTTTCCGGGCGATCACCAAACTGGTGCAGCGCCGCGACTCGCTCCGCGCGGCGAAGCCACGCTGCGCTCGTGGTCACTATCGCCGTTTTAGGGACTATTCGATTAGCTTGACCTGTTCTCCAGATGCGGTATTCACAGGGGAACTAGCAGGAATCGACGAACATGAAAAAGCCAGCGGCAGTGCTACTAGCGAGCGTACTTTTTCCCCTAGCCTGTACCAACGATTCTGGAGATCCGAACGGGACCGAGCCGGACGCTCCGGAGACCGAGGTCGTCGACGCCAGTATCCTCCCCAAGGATGCTCCAACGACAGTCATCGACTCACCTCCTTCTCAAACCATTGACGCGCCGCGGCCGAAAATCGACGCGCCCAAGATCGACGCGCGACCGCACGATCTCATCTACCCCAACGGACCCTATGGCACGGCGCAGTACTCGATAATCAAGAACGAAGAATGGTACGGCTACGTCGACAGCAGCGCCGATGCAGACAACGATCCCTTCAACGAGGCCCCACGACTCTTCAAGCTCCAAGAAGTCTACGCCAACAATGATGGGCCGGCAGAGCTCATCATGATCAATTCTTCCACCGCGTGGTGCGGCTACTGCCAGCAAGAGGCCGCGAAACTGAGCGCCCTCGCCGCCAAGTGGGGGCCCAAAGGTGGCCGAATCATCACCACGATTTCGCAGGACAGCTACAAGAACCCGGCAGACCTCGACGACGTTCGTCATTGGGGGCAAACCTACGGACTCACCGTGCCCACCCTCGCCGATCCTGACTGGATAATGGGCAACTACTTCGAATCAGGATACGGCGTTCTGCCGATGAACGTGTTCATCCATGCCAAGACCATGATGATTATTAGCATCAAGTACGGGTGGACTGACGGAGAGCTCGAGAGAGTATTCGACTACTATCTGGACTAGCCGCGAGTCCCCGCCAAGGCGGAAGCGATCCTGCGATCGTCGTTTGTTGCGACAAGCGGACCATCAGTCCAGGTTTTCGTTCTGCAATTCGCCCGCAAAACCTGCCTGCGCCTATCAAGGATTCGCTTGACCTGTTCTCCAGATGCGGTATGCACGGGAGATCTGGCAGGAGAGAAACAATATGAAAATGCAAGCGGCAGTGCTACTCGCGTGCGTGCTCCCTACTCTCGCCTGTGTCGGAGATTCCGAAGAATCCAGCGAGATCGACATTGACGCGTCTGAGACGGTCGACGCCAGTGTCGTCATCCAGGATGCTATTGCCAAGACCATCGACGCGCCTCCCAGGAAACCCGACGCGCCTCGCGTGATCGATGCGCCTCGCGTGATCGACGCGCCTCGGCCCAGGATCGACGCGCCCAGGATCGACGCCCGACCGAACGATCTCCTCTATCCGAGCGGACCTTACGGCACAGATCAGAAAGACACCATCAAGAACGAGGAATGGTACGGCTACGTCGACAGCAGCGCCGACGCAGACATTGATCCTTTCAACGAACAGGCCCGTCTTTTCAGGCTGCAAGAGGTATACGCGGGAAACGACGAACAAGCCGTGCTGATCATGCTCAACTCCTCTGCTGGGTGGTGCGGCGTTTGCCAGCTAGAGGCTGCCAAGTTGAGCGCCCTTGCCGCCAAGTGGGGACCAAAGGGTGGCCGCATCATTACCACGCTCGTTCAGGACAGCTACAAGAACCCGGCAGACCTCGACTACGTTCGCCAGTGGGGAAACACCTATGACCTCACCATACCAACCCTTGCCGATCCCAACTGGCAGATGGGCTACTACTACGACCAAGACGACGGCGGGATGCCGATGAACCTGTTCGTCTACGCCAAGAATATGATGATACTCGGCGCCGTGTATGGATGGGACGACGCAGGAATCGACGAAATCTTCGATTACTACCTGGATTAGGTCGCCAGCAGATATCAGGTCTGCGCGTTGTTCAACAAATCGCGAGTGGCGTTTCGGAATGTCTGAGAAGAAAGGAAAAGGGAAAGGACCAGGCGATGCTTTCGAGGACACGGCGTTGGCACTGGGAGCGCCGAAGTCGAAACCGCAGCGCGGCTCGCCGCTGCGAACTGGTATGCAGGTCGGTCGATTGGTGGTGCTTGGGCCACTGGGGGAAGGTGGCACTGCGGTGGTGTATCTGGCCTACGATCGGGAGCTCGACCGAAAAGTCGCCTTGAAGTTCATGCGGTCAAGTGTCACCGCACCCGAAGGAGCGACGACGGGTACCCGCAGCCGAATCATGCGGGAGGCGCAAGCACTGGCGCGCCTGAGCCATCCGAACGTGGTTACGATCCACGACGTCGGCACCCACGACGATCAGGTATTCATCGCCGAGGCATTCGTCGACGGCTGGACGGCAACGGATTGGCTGAAAGTCCAACGCCGTGCTTGGCGGGAGACCCTCGAGGTCTTTCTGCAGGCGGGTCGTGGGATTGCTGCTGCCCATGCTGCTGGATTGATCCATCGCGACTTCAAGCCGGGCAATGTGCTGATCGGCAAGGACGGTCGCGTTCAGGTGACCGACTTCGGGCTGGCAAGAGCCACCCACGAAAGCGATTCGGACAACGAAACTGCGGACCTGTTGCAGCCTATCGATGCGCTGGAGCTCAAGAACGCGGCTGTCGAATCGGCTGGCTCACCACGGAATGAGCAGGCCGGCTCGGGGGGAGGCAAGCAGGCGGCTGCGGGGGACGCGGTCGAGCGAGCGGCCGGCGGCGGCGCCACTGACCAGGAAGCTGATCGTCACCTGACCGGTAGTGCTGCTTGCCATGCCATTGGCAGCGTGACGGGCAATCACATCGGCAGCGACCAGAGTAGCAAGGCGGCGGGCAGCGCGGCGAGTAGCTCAACGGTCGGGGGGGCGTCAATCAGCTCGACGATCGACCGAGCTAGTTTGCTCGCCACTCCTTTGACCCGAACTGGCACGTTGATGGGTACGCCCGCCTACATGGCTCCCGAGCAGCACCTCGGTCGGCGAACCGATGCGAGGACGGATCAGTTCAACTACTGCGTGGCACTGTACGAGGTCCTTTACGGCGAACGACCCTTCGCTGGTCGCACCATTAGCGAGCTGGCGACGGAAGTATCCACGGGGAGGATCAAGCCGCCGCCCAAGAATTCGCGAGTACCCTACTGGATCAGAAAGGCCATCCTGCGCGGCCTGCGGCCGAGTCCCGTCGAGCGCTTTCCTTCGATGGAAGCACTTCTCGCTGCGCTTTCACGGGATCCGATTGCCAGGTTGCGAACGATTGCCATCTGGACCGGGATAGTGATGCTGGTCGCGGCCGTCGGTCTCGGGGCAAGCTGGTACGAGCAGCGCAAGAACCGCGTCTGCCAGGGTGCCGAGAGCAAGCTGGCTGGCGTCTGGGATGGTCGCCGCAAGGAGGAGGTTCGGCGAGCTTTTCTCGCCACCGACAAACCGTTCGCCCAGGCTTCGTGGCAGGCGGTTGCGCGCATTGTCGACTCCTATACGCGGGAATGGGTCGCGATGCACGAGGACGCGTGCAAGGCGACCCGGATTCGGGGCGAGCAATCAGAGCATCTGCTCGACTTGAGAATCGGCTGTCTCTCCCAGAGGCTTGGCGAGTTGAATGCGCTCGTCGACTTGCTAGCTGCCGCCGACAGCAGCGTCGTCCAGCACTCGATTGACGCTGTGTCGAGGCTTTCGGGCGTGGAAGCTTGTGCCGATCTCGAGGGGATGAAGGCGGTCATTCCGCCACCAAAGGATCAGGGCACCGGGCAGCGAGTTGCGGCGGAGCGCGATCGGTTGGCCAAAGCGAAAGCTCTGGGAGAAATGGGGCAGTACGACCAGGGATTGGCACTGGCTGTGTTGGTGCGCGCCGAAGCAGAGAAAGTCGGCTACCGTCCTCTTGTGGCCGAGGCACAGCTGCGGGTAGGTAGTCTGCGCCTCGATGCCGGGGACTATCAGGGGGCAGAGGACAGTCTCAAGGATGCTCTCTTCGCGGCGGTGGAGAGCAAGCACCGCGAGATCGAGGTGCAGGCTGCGATTGCCTTGGCTCACGTGCTTGGCTATCGTCAGAAGAGGGCTGACCTCGGTCATTTTTGGGCTCGATATGCCAAGGCTGCTCTGGTTGCACATGGACCTGACGAGATTCTCGAGGCGGCGTGGCACCGGGCAATTGCCAGTGTCTACAACGTGGAAGCGAACTACGACAAGCAACTCGAGCACAACGAGCGCGCGCTCGCCCTGCGTATCCGTACGGTAGGGTCCGAACAGAATGCTCTGGTGGCCGGTGACTTGAACAATCTGGGGGTGACCTATGCCAACCAGGGTGACTACTCCCGGGCATTGGAGTATTTCCAGCGCAACCTCGAGCTGACAGAGAAGCTCTTCGGTCCCTCCCATCCCAATAATGCGCTGGTGATTAGCAATCTCGCTCTGACCTTCGAGAAACTCGAAGACCGCGCGAAGGAGAAGGAGTACGCGGAAAAGGCGCTGGCAATCCACCAGCAAGCCATGGATCCCCAGCATCCATTTGTGGCCAGGGCGCATCGTGTTGTGGGCCAGTCACTGCACAATCGCGGGGAGCACAATGAGGCGCTATTGCACTACCGGCAGGCGCTCGCCATAAGTGAGAAGGCTGTGGCAGCAGATCACCCGGACGTCGCCGGTGCTCTGGAAGGGATCGCCACCGAGCTCGGCTGCCTCGGTGGAAAGACCGACGAAGCGGCCGAGCATGCGAAGCGGGCTATCAAGTTGATGGAATCAGTGCTTGGTCGCCGCCACCCAGACCTGGCCGACTATCTGGCGACCCTGGGTGAAATCTATCTCGGTGGAGAAAGACCGAACAGTGCGATCGAGCCGCTCGAACGCGCCTTGCTTTTGCCGTCGAGCAGCGGCATCGGATATGACGAACGGTCGCTGGTCCGGTTCTATTTGGCTCGGGCGCTCTGGGACACCGGTCAAGACCGTAATAGGGCAATCGAGCTCGCAGGGAAGGCAAGGGACGGGCTCAAGCAGGCCGGAATCCGACCGAGCAAGCTTCGCCAAGTCGAATCATGGCTTTCGACGCACAAGGTTGCGCCCTAAATAGTAGCCCGAACCGTGGAACCCCCTAAAACGGCGATAGTGACCACGAGCGCAGCGTGGCTTCGCCGCGCGGAGGGGGGACCCCGTTGAGCTTTGCTCGACGGGGGGGACG
>JAZDLZ010000683.1:0-2550 GCA_043801535.1 Pseudomonadota bacterium | reverse complement strand
TTCCAGGCTTCGCAAATGGCACCGACGAAGTCGGCGTAGTGCTCGTGCAAAACGTACGACTCTCCTTCGGGCTTCAGGAGGACGCTCGACATGACCATCAGGTGGCCAAACTCGTGTCCGAGCAGGTCCACGGATATCTGGGGGGAAGAGAAAGTCGTTCCATCACCGTCGCCAACCATGATGTGTGGACGGTAGGAGGCCGCGACTCCGTATTCGTAGTAATCGACCGCCGCCGCGTTGAATTGGGAATTACCCCAGTTGACTGCCACCTCCTGCGCATGCCCATTGCCGGCGAAGGAATCCAAGCCGAAGACGGCGCCAACGCAGTTGTACACGTCTCCGATGGCGTTGTAGGCCGCGTTCGCGTGGACGTTTTCGACAGGAGCCTCGCCCTCCATGCGAACCGCGGCCAGCCAGTTGGGATACGTTGGCCAGCTCGTTGATCCGTTGAAGGTCCAGATCTTCCGATCCAGAGCAGTGAAGACGTGAGTGTATCGTTGGATGACCCGGCCCTCGTAAGCGTCCACGAAGACGGTTTCTCGGATCGGCAGTCCGTCATCGCGCTGCCCGCCGAATTCCATCGTCCTCCAGGCAAGACGTAGCCTACGACCGGTTTCGTCGGGGAGATAGATATAGACCAGACTTGGCTCGGAGAATTTGCTCGTCGCAGTCTGGGCGTCGAGTTCAGCCACGTCAAGGGCGGCGGCAGCATTCAAGATTGGCTCCGGCAGAAGGTTCTCGTCGGCAAGCAGACCACCGGCTGCGTTTACCTTGCCACTCGGATCCACGCTGACGAACATCTCGCCGTTCACAACCGGCAGGCCATTCTTGACCTGATCGTAGCGAATAGTCACGAATCCCAGGTCGTCCTCGGAAAGCTTCTTGAGGCGGAGCTCCGCAGCTCGGCCACCAAGCGCTGGCGCCAGCCGGGCCACGACCGGTGCCATGTCCCGCTCCACCGCAGCAGCGCTAGCCCCTGCCACCGTAGCTTGGGCTTGACCAAGGTTGCCGGAGATGAAGCTCGGGATGCCGAGCTTGTTGATGCTGGCCACATGAACAGAAGGCAAGGCTTGAATTGCTGCTCGGACACCGGAAGGGAACGCCGCGAGATCCGCACGCTGCGCCGCGACCACCGGCACTGCTATCGGCTCTGCTATCGGCTTTGGCCCAAGAGAAGCGTCTCTCTCCTCGCAACTCACGAGTGCCGTTAATAGAACAATCCCGCCGAGTTGGAATGCACCCTTCCACGTTCCATTACGCATCTCTATCCTCCTTTTCTCGAGTTGCCCGAGCAGCGACCGGCTTGACCGCACGATGACCTTGGGGCAGAGCAATAGTTAATGGCTGCTTCTGTCAAAGCAAAATCCGTACCGTGCCGATTATTGCTGATATCATTGGAAGAATTACCGAATCGACTGTCCGTGGTGTTGCATTCAATACAGGCACACGGCGCCCTGGCCCCTGTTAGACAACAGGCTAACCATTCGAATAAAAAGAACAATCACGACGTGCTCGCTCGGCTGTCCGAAATGAAACATATCATTCAAGACAAACACCCCGGTTCGGGGTGTTTTTGCGGCCGAAGTGATCGCTCGCGGAAGACTTCCTATGCTCCTTGCCTCACGCTTCTATGCTAGACTACGCAATTGGCTAGCTAGCCTAGCCCTTGCCTGACATCGTCTACAAAGGGGAGTTATGGACATGCGAATGTTAACCTATCGCGCTCTTGCCAGCCCCTTGTGGGGCGTACTCATTGCCAGCGCCTGCGGACCCGACGCAGCGAACGTCGGGATTGACGCTGGCAATTCCACGACCATCGATGGCCCAAGCGCAATCGATGCCAGCCCCATCGACGGAGGTGGCGACGGAGGTGGCGACGGAGGTGGCGGCGGCGGTGGGGATGGCAAGATCGATGCCTCCGGGGGAGGCGGAGGGATCGATGCCATGCCGTGGGCCGACGACGAGTACCGCTGGTGCGGACCCGCTGACGCGGCTCCTCCGCGCCCGGTTGATGCGGAAGCAGGATGCGAAGGCGATCGCAACCGCGAAGGATGCTTCTGCGAGACAGAAGGCGAGACTGCCCCCTGCTGGCCAGGGTACTATCGCAACCGCAACCGTGGTGTCTGCCGAGACGGAGTGACGACTTGCCAATGGCAAGGTGAGTTCACTCGTTGGGGTCCCTGCACCGGCTATAGGCTGCCCGACCCCAGCGTCTCCAAAGGCCCAGGAGCCTGCACCTGCTTCTCGGCTGGGCGGTGGGAAGTCGCCAATCTAGTGCCTGCCCTCTATCCGTATCCCGACGGCAAGTGGTACGCGGTTTCTACCTGGATGGACTCGCAAGGAACCCTGCACGCTCCCGACATGCCACAGACTCCACCGCCGGCGCCCGAGCCTGGCTCCACTTTCTCGGCCAACACTCTCAAGGTCGATTGCGCCGGCCAGTTCAAGCTGTGCTTCACGATCAAGGCGGGCAAGATAGGCGAACGCAGTCCTTCCGACTGCGTCGTTGCCTCGGTATGCACCGAGGCCTTCTATCCGACTGCCAACGTC
>JAZDLZ010000644.1:0-2120 GCA_043801535.1 Pseudomonadota bacterium | reverse complement strand
CACGGGCGACGGGCCGGGAACCAGTGAGCTTGGCTGATGCTACGAGCGCAAAAAAACGATAGACGTCCAGCTGATGGAGATCGTTCCGTCGCCTGCTCGCAGTCGACGCGCTGTCATTCGAGTCGTACTCCATCGTAGTGCCTCCCCTGATCGTATTCCGTGTGGCGTGACCGTGACCGTCCAGCCGCTGAGTACCATGAATGCTCTTTCAGATCCGCAGTTCTCGTCCGCGCGCGCTATAGCGAGAGCAGTGGCAGCCGACCACCTCGCAGTGGCCATGACTCCGGCGGATCACCTCCCGGCGAACCGCCGGGGGGACGTCCTGCTCGGCCCGACTGTGGCTGGGTTCGTCTTCCTTCGGTACCACCCTCTGGCAATCGCACTGGGCCATCTCCGCAATCTGCGGCTCCACGGTCATGAGCGTGCCGTCTCCCTCCTGCTGGGTGCGCTGGCACGTCGGATGCTCGTTCATCACGATCTGGTATGGATAATCTCGGCTGATCGTTTTATCGGCGGCAGCCGAGGTGCCTGTCAGTCGTTCGGAGGGAATCCGCACCGGCGAATGCCGATCTGAGAACACTGTACATGCTGGCGATTTCTTGCAGCAATCATACGCTGCAACGCGTACCGGAAGAGTGGCCCGCCCTACGGCTGGAGCTTGAGAACGAAGACGTCGTCGCCGCCCGCGTTGCCGCCGGCGACTATCCCGTTGGTGCGGCCGACGAGGTAGACTATCCCGGCCGGGCCGAGGACGATGTCGAAGCCGGTCTCATCGGAGTCGGTTCCGAGTTGCCAGCTATTCAGCTTGGTGCCGGTGGAGGAGTACTGGAGCAGGAAGACGTCTCGTCCGCCGATGTAGGCGTGACCATCGAAACCGCCGTCTGTCCACCCGAGGACGAAGACGTCGCCGTTCTCGCCTGCCACGACGTCGATCCCGACGTCGTCGTCGCTCGAGCCAATCACCTCGACCCATTCCTTGGTCCCGTCGGCGGTGGCATAGGAAGCGAGCACGACATCCCGCATGCCCGATCCGCTCTTGCCGTCGATCGCCGCCCCGGCCTCGCCAGTGACGTAGAGGTGAGAGCCATCATGGGAGACTGCGACGCTGTATCCGGTATCGTTCTCGGCGCTCCCGAACTGCTTGGTCCAGCCCGAGCCCGGGAACGAGTTGAGGCCGTTCTTGTCGTACTTGGCAAGCAGGATGTCGTTCTTGCCGGCGTTCGATCCACCGACGGAGCCAGGCGTCATTCCGACCACGTAGACGTTGCCGTTGGTGTCGGCGGTGACGCCATGCCCTTCGTCGTTGAGACTGCTACCGAGCATCTTGATGCGCACCTGTTCTCCAGTCGAAGCGTAGTGCCAGGCGATGAACAGGTCGTTCCCACCTTGAGACGTACCCGTGCCAATGGTGCCGCCGGCGGTCCCGACCACGTAGACGTACGCTCCTTTGACCGCTATGTCGGCTGCCTGATCGTTGAGAAGCGACCCGAGCTGCTTGGTCCAGGTCGTCGTCGATCCATTCGAATCGAGCTTCATCAGGAAGAGGTCCTGCATTCTCGCGGTCGTGCTCCCGTCGATACTGCCGCTGGTGGCACCAGCCACATAGACGGAGCCAGCGTCGTCCAGCGCCAGCGCGTTGGCCACGTCGGCGGTGCTGGTGCCGAGCTGGGCAATCCACTTCTTGGTTGCGTCGCGGTGCCTCGCGTGCCGTATCGACGAGGCAATCCGAGGTGCCGAGCTGGGCAATCCACTTCTTGGTTGCGTCGGCGCCGTACTTGGCAACGACCAGGTCCTGCGATCCTTTGCTTTCGGCGCCGAGGACTCCACTGGTATAGCCGGCGAACACCACGCTGCCGTCGCCGGCGACCGCGATGCCCGTGCCAGTCTCGTTGCCGCTCGATCCGAGCTGAATCGGCCACCTCGGCACCATCGCATCTGGCTGTTGAGGGGCAGCGTCGATGGCCGGTGGCGAGTCGACGGCTGGCTGGGTATCGATCCGGGGCAGCGCATCTGACTGTGCGCCATCTCCCGTCTGTGGTTTGCCGTCTGTTGACGGCGCGGCATCGACCCCGGAGCTGGACGAGCCATCCACGGCCGAGTCTGGAGTGACGTTCTGGGAA
>JAZDLZ010000624.1:0-8838 GCA_043801535.1 Pseudomonadota bacterium | reverse complement strand
ACCAAAGACCGAGAACGGCCTGCGCTCCCTCGGGTGCCTTGTCATGTCCATCCGACCGAGACACGTCCACGTCGGGTATCGCTGACGCTCTGGTTTCGCCGCCATCGACGGGGGACCAACGAGCAACGATCACACCCGGGTTTGTCACCATGCTTGCGCGGCCCGAGCTCTGTTGATACTGTGAAGTTTGCGCGAGCATGGTCTACCAACACAAGAAGCCCCACTCCTTGAATCTCGTCTCGGTGACGATCTTCCTGGTGATCGGAGCAATCATCTATTCGGGCGTCAAGTTCGGGCCCGTGTACATGAAGGTGTACAAAGTAGACCAGGCGCTCATGGAAATGCGTCACAGCATGTCCAACGTAAAGCTCGCCGAGATGCCGCAGCGGGCCAGACGCAAGGAAGAGGGCAAGCTGCGCGAGAAAGCTATCCAGGCTCTCGAGCTGATAGACTTGAACTATGCCGACCTGCAAGTCTTCTTCAGCGACGACTACAAGGTCATTCACGCTGTCTACACGATTATTGTCAAACACCCGTTGGGCAAGACCACCACGCTCCATTTCCACCGCAAACAGGAGTTGGATGGCGCTGGCTAGACCGTTGTGAGAGTGCTGTTGCCCGGGCTTTACAGCCGGGCATCCGCCGAATAACATCCCTGGTGTGGCCGTCCAAACCGTCAAATGGCAAAGCTGATCCTCATCTCGAGCCCAGAACGACAGGAGTTCGAGCTCGGACAGTTTGACTCGATCGGGCGCCATCCTGGCAACACCATCCAAATCCTCGATCGCATCATCTCCAAGGAGCACGCGCAGATTCGCCGTTCTCCCGACGGACGGTTCATCTTGCGAGACCTGGGCTCCCTCAACGGGACCTATATTCACGGAGAGCGCGTCGGCGAATGGATGCTGCGCGATGGCGACGAGATTGCCCTTGGCTCGACGAGACTTCTGTTCGTCGATCACAAGGACGAAGAAGCCGCGCTCAATCGGGTTACCATCGCCCCTGGTACGACCGAGAGTCACATCCGGCAACGCATGTCGGCCTCCGACAGCAATTTCTTGCCCGAGAGAGAGGCCGGTGACGAGCTGGCGCTCAGGCGTGACTACGAACGGCTTCGCATTGGGCACGAGCTAGCCAAGGCTCTGGGTGCCGAGCTCGACCTCGACAAGCTGCTGCCCAAGATCCTCGACAAAGCGTTCGAGATGCTGAATCCGGATCGCGGTGTCATCCTGCTAATGGACTCGAACGGTCAACTGGTACCACGCTACGTGAAGCAGAAGGACTCGCGGCAAGAAAGCATCGTTCTCTCGAAGACTGTTCTTTCCGAGGTGGTCACCCAGAAAAGCGCAGTGCTCTCCTCGGATGCGACCATGGATTCGCGTTTCTCGGGGGCGCACTCGATCATCATGCAGGGCATCCGCTCGACGATGACCGTGCCGCTGCTCTTCGGCGAGGAGATCCTGGGGATCATGCACCTCGATTCGCAGATCGCCACCAACGCGTTCACCGACAAGGATCTCCAGATCTTCACCGGTATCGCCTCACAGGCGGCGATTGCCATCCAGAACGCCAGGCTTGCCAAAAAGATCGAACAGGAAGCGCAGACGCGCGCCCAGTTCCAGCGACTGATCCCGCCCAAGGTATTGGAGCAGGTCGTATCGGGCAAGTTGACGATCGAAAAGGGCGGCAAGCTCTGCGACGTGACCATGCTGTACTCGGATATCCGTGGGTTTACGGCGATGAGCGAGCGCAAGTCGCCCCAGGACATCGTCAGCATGCTCAACGAGTACTTCGAGGTGATGGTCGACATTCTGTTCAAGCAGGATGGCACCCTCGACAAGTTCGTTGGCGACGAGATCATCGCACTGTTCGGCGCTCCGATCGAAATCGAAGATGCGCCTCTCAAGGCGGTATCCTGCGCGCTGGAAATGCAGAAGGCCCTCCAAGAGCTCAACTGCACTCGGGCGGCCGAGAATCACGAGGCCATCCGAATCGGCATTGGCATCAACACTGGCACGGTGCTAACGGGTGCCATTGGCTCTTCGAAGGCCATGCAATACACGGCCATTGGCGACCCGATGAACGTCGCTTCGCGGCTCTGCTCGGCTGCCAAGCCGGACCAGATCATCGTCTCCGAGAGCACCATGGCTCTCATCGCCGACCAAGTCGAAGCGATCAGCCTTCCTTCGATCGAAGTCAAAGGCAAGCGTGACAAGCTCAAGATCTACAACGTCGTCGGTCTAAAGGGAAAGAGCTGAAGAATCATTCAGCGGAGGCAAGGATGCAGCGTGAAAGAGTTATTCTGCTCGGCGCCGCCGGGCGTGACTTCCACAATTTCAACCAGGCCTTCCGGCGCGACTCGCGCTACGAGGTCGTTGGATTCACTGCTACCCAGATCCCCAAGATTGCGGGCAGAGTATATCCACCAGAGCTGAGCGGCGAGCTCTACCCGAACGGAATCCACATCTACCCCGAGGACGACCTCGAGCGCCTCATTCGCGATCTGAAGGTCAACCGGGCGATCATGGCCTACAGCGACGTGAGCCATGACTTCGTAATGCACCTGGGCTCGAGAGTGCTGGCCAGCGGCGCCGATTTCATGCTGATGGGCCCGGCGAGCACAATGCTCACCTCGAAAAAGCCAGTGGTCGCCGTTTGCGCGGTCCGCACTGGCTGTGGCAAGAGCCAGACAGCCCGCTACGTGACCAGAGTCCTCACCCAGGCAGGGAAGAAGGTCGTGGCCATTCGCCATCCGATGCCGTACGGCGATCTCGCCCGGCAGAAGGTCGAGCGGCTCGCCACCTACGAGGACCTGGCGTCGTACGAGTGCACCATCGAGGAACGCGAGGAGTACGAGGCTCACATCAACCTCGGCACAGTGGTGTACGCGGGGGTCGACTACGAAGCAATCCTGAATGCCGCCGAGCGGGAAGCAGACGTTATCATCTGGGACGGCGGCAACAACGACCTGCCGTTCATCAAGCCAGACCTGTGGATCACCGTCGCTGATCCGCTGCGACCGGGTCACGAGCTCTCCTATCACCCCGGAGAGGCGAACTTCCGCGCCGCCGACGTCATTGTCATAAACAAGGCCAACACTGCCCCAGCCGAGGCCATCGCCCAAGTCGAAGGCAACGCCAGGGCAGTGAATCCGAGGGCCCTGGTAGTCCGCGCTGCCTCCGAGGTCACCGCCGACAACGGTGAAGCTTTGACAGGCAAGCGAGTCCTCGTGGTCGAGGACGGCCCAACCCTGACCCACGGCGGCATGCCGTACGGCGCGGGCAAGGTGGCCGCGGAAAAGCACAAAGCCAAGGAAATCATCGATCCCCGGCCGTTCGCGGTGGGCTCGATCAAAGAAGCATTCAACAAGTATCCCCAGATGGGGCACCTGGTGCCGGCCATGGGATACTATCAGGAGCAAATCGCCGACCTCGAAGAAACCATCAAGAGGTCGTCGTGTGAAGTGGTGGTCATTGCCACCCCGATCGACCTTGGCCGCCTGATCAAGATCAGCCAGCCTACCGTCCGGGTTAGCTACGAGCTTCTCGATCTGCCGCCGACCAGGCTCTCGGATGCAGTGAACAAGATGCTGACTCGGGTGCAACCATGAAAGCGAAACACCTCGTCGCCCTCTATGACCTGTCGCCTTCGGACATCAGCGAGGTTCTCGACACCGCGGCGAGGATCAAGGCGGCGCCCAAGGAGTATGCGACCAAGTTGCTGGGGCAGACCCTGGCCATGATCTTTCTCAAGGAATCGACGAGAACTCGGGTGTCGTTCGAAGTCGGCACGTACGAGCTCGGGGGGCATGCGCTATTCCTGAGCTCTCGCGACATCCAACTCCGCCGAGGCGAAACGATCGCCGACACGGCTCGCGTGCTCTCCCGCTACGTGAACGGCATCATGATCCGGACATTCGCCCACCAGGACGTGCTGGATCTGGCCAAGTTCGGCAGCGTCCCGGTGATCAACGGTCTCGACGATCTGGTCCATCCCTGTCAGGCGCTCGCCGACTACTTCACCATTCGCGAGCACAAGGGCAAGCTGGCAGGACTCAAGCTTGCCTACGTCGGAGACGGCAACAACGTAGCCCATTCTCTGCTCATGGGTGGAGTCAAGCTCGGGGTGAACGTCGCGATTGCCACCCCCAAAGGCTATGAACCCGACAAGCGCATGATCGAGATGGCCGGCCCACCGGCAGCGGAAACCGGCGCGAAGATCGTCCTCACCAACGACCCGGTCGAAGCAGTGCGCGGGGCAGACGTCGTCTACACCGATGTCTGGGTATCGATGGGTCAAGACGAAGAACGCTCTCAGCGGCTCAAGGTATTCGAGCCCTACCAGATCAACGGCGCCCTCTTCGGTCACGCCAAGAACGACGCGATTTTCATGCACTGCCTGCCAGCCCATCGAGGAGAGGAGGTTACCGACGAGATCGCCGATCATCCGCGCTCGGTGATCTTCGACCAGGCCGAGAACCGGCTACACGCCCAGAAAGCAGCCATGCTGCTGCTCATGAGCCACTAGAGCACCGAACAGTGCTCTAGCTAGCGCGCGCGCGCGCTGGCTTCGACTACTTGCCCTCGACCAGGACTGGCTCGATTCGTTCGAGAGCCCAGTCGATGTCGCTCCGCTGAATCGTCAAGGGCGGGGCAAAGCGAATCACGTGCTCGTGAGTCTCCTTGCAGAGCATCCCGCGCCGCATTAGCGCTTCGCAGAACTGTCGTGCTCCACCGGCAGCCTCGTTCAGCACCACTCCGGCAAAGAGCCCGCGCCCTCTTACCTGCTTCACGTGCGGGCTACGAATGGCACGCAGCCGCTCGATGAGATAGGCGCCCAGCTCCGCCGACCTGCCAGCCAGATTCTCCTCGACGAGGACCCGGATAGACTCGCGGGCAACGGCAGCAGCCAGGGGATTGCCGCCAAAGGTGCTGCCATGCTCTCCTGGGGTGAACAGCCCGAGCACTTCGCGGGATCCGACGACGGCCGACACCGGGTAGTAGCCGCCACCGAGCGCCTTGCCAAGAATCATCAGGTCGGGCTGCACCCGCTCGTGCTCCGTGGCAAACATCGTCCCGGTCCGGCCGAAACCGGTCTGGATCTCGTCCGCCACGAAGAGAACCCGTCGCTTGCTGCAGATCTCGCGTGCCTGACGAAGATATCCGTCGGGTGGCACCACCACGCCGTTCTCTCCCTGGATCGGCTCGACGAGAAAAGCGGCAGTGTTCTCGGTGATCGCCGCCTCCAGCGCGGCCGCATCGCCGTACGGGATGATCTTGAAGCCGGGCGTGAACGGGCCGAACGCGTCTCGATAGAGTGGCTCCGTCGAGAAGCTGACAATCGCCAGGGTCCGGCCGTGGAAGTTCCCTTCGCAGGCGATAATCTCCGCCCGCCCCGACGGAACCTTCTTTGTCTCGTACGCCCATTTGCGTGCTGCCTTGAGCGCGGTCTCCACCGCCTCTGCCCCGGTATTCATCGGCAGCACCATCTCCATCCGGCAGAGCTGCGCCAACTCGTGGCACAGACCGCCGAGCTGATCGTTGTGGAAAGCTCGCGACGTCAAGGTGATGCGGTCGAGCTGTCGCTTGAGCGCCTCGGCAATACGCGGATGGCGATGTCCCTGGTTGAGGGCGCTGTAGCACGCCAAGAAATCGAGGTAGCGGTTACCTTCTGTGTCGTATACCCAGACCCCCTCACCGTGGGTGAGAACGACCGGGAGTGGCTTGTAGTTGTGGGCGCCCCATTGTTCGGTCTCAGCAATGATTTCACGAGTTGTTGCCATGTGTGTGTGGCCTCCATCCAATGCACGGCCGCCAGGGGTCCGTTCGCGCCCCACTGCGTAGCACATCTTGGCTCTGGCGGGAACGCCAACCTGCCCCCATAACACTTCTGCCCACGTCGAATTCCATGGCTCCCTCGATGCAAGCCAGCACGGAGACTCCGTTGTGTTGATCCGCCGGCTGCGCCTTTGCGCTCAGCTCGCTGGTCTGTGGACGCTGGCGGCCGGGGTGGTCGTGCTGGTCGGCTGGAGCTCGGGAATCGACCGCCTGACCAGAGTCAGCCCCCACCTTCCCCGCATGGCTCCCAATACGGCGATCTGGTTCGTTCTCGCCGGACCAGCACTCGTTCTCCTGGCGGCAAAGGAGAGCGTCCTTGGCTGGCAACGCCGGGCGGCCAATGTCGCAGCCATCGCTGGCCTCGCCATCGGGATTGCCACGATCCTCGAGTATGCTGCTGGCGTTGACCTGGGTATCGATCAGCTCCTCTTTGTCGAAGAACCGGATGTGACAACTGCCGTTCCTGGCCGCCCTTCGCTTTCCTCGGCGATCGCCTTCGTGCTGCTGGATACCGCGCTCCTGGGTCTCGACAGACAGATCGGTCGCCTTGCTCTGGCCGAGCTCCTGGCACTGACTTGTCTGGCCACGGCGCTACTCACGTTTCTTGGCTGCCTGCTCGGTGCCCCACCCTTCTGCGCCGCGCCAATCGCGGTGCGCTATACCGGAATGGCGCTCATCACCGCGATCACCATCTATGTTCTCAGCCTCGGTGTCCTACTGGCGCGACCAAGGCGGGGGCTCATGGCAATCGTCACCAGCGAGAGACTCGGCGGCATCGTTTCCCGGCGCCTGCTCCTGGCAGTGATGCTGGTTCCAGTGTTCAATCTCCTCGAATCGGTCGGAGTCCACGCTGGTCTCTACAGTCGGCCAACTGCCGAAGCACTGATTGTTGTCGTAGCCGTCGCAGCCATGACTGGCATCATCTTGGCGACCGGACACTTCCTCAATCGCCTCGATGCCGAGCGCAGCCGCTTGAATACCGCCGAGGCGCTGGAGCGGAGACGATTGGAGTCGGTCCTCGAGCAAATGCCCGAGGCCGTCCTGATTGCCGACAACAATGGTCGGGTAGTATTGCAGAATCGTGCTGCTGTCGCTCTTTCCATTGGCGATCGTGGGATTCGCGACCGGTGGGGAAACCCGGTTCTCTTCGACACCTGCACCCCGGCCGGCGACCCAGCCGAAATCGATGACTTTCCACTGGCCAAGGCACTGCAAGGAGAGACAGTCACTGGCCAAGAATTCGCCGTTCGCCTGGCTGACGGACGTCTTGTCCCGATTCTCGCCAGTGGAGCGCCGATGCGCGGGCGGTCCGGCGAGCTGCTCGGAGCGCTGGCAGTATTCCGCGACATCTCTCCGCTGAAGGATCTCGACCGCCTGCGCGAAGAATGGACGGCGATCGTCGCCCACGATCTGCGCCAGCCGATTTCCGCGATCAGTCTTACTGCCCAAGCCTTGAGCCGATACCACGCCGACCACCTTTCCGAGCAAGAGCGGGAGGCGTTCTCGCGGATTGTCGCCGCCACCGAACGTCTCTCGCGAATGGTCACCGACCTCCTCGATGTCTCGCGAATCGAGGCCCGCCGCATGCAAGTCGAACGACGCGAGGTCGACCTCGTTGCCTTCGTCGACAGCGTGGTCACTCGATTGGCAGCAACGATCCCCGACCGCCGACTCCGCTTCTTCAGCCGGGGTCTTCCCACCATCGGCGCCCGCGCTCCCGCACCACTCGTCCACATCGATCCGGACCGGATCGAGCAAGTGCTCACCAATCTGATCTCCAACGCGGTCAAATACGGCGATCGACATGCCGAAATCGCCGTCATCCTCGAATGGCGCAAAGAAGAAGCCGCAGTCTCGGTCAGCAACTGGGGCAAGGGAATCCTTCCCGACGAGATACCGCTGCTCTTCAATCGCTACGCCCGCAGCAGAATCGCTCGAGAAAGCGGCGTGCCCGGGCTCGGATTGGGGCTCTACATCGCGAAAGGACTCGTCGAAGCTCACGGCGGACATCTCAGCGTCGAGAGCACCCCCGGAAGGACGACGACCTTCGAGCTCACCATCCCCTATGCGGAGACGTCCGATACTCCTCGGCTCTGAACCCCAGGCAGCGGTGGGAAGCCGGGGTCGCTTCGAGCGCCGGCATTCCCTCCTGCCAAACCACTGGCACATTGTTCCAGATGTCGCGGAGCAGCTCGCAGTAGTCCTGGTAGAGCGCAGTGAGATCGATTGCCCGGTAGTCGCCTAGCTCGGTGGCTGCATAGAGGTGACGGTTCTCGTCGTCGACGAGCAGGTGAACGACCGGTCCGTGAAGCTTGTAGTGGCGGAGCCTCTTGCCCGTCTCCAGGCTCCAGATTCCGAGATGACCGCTGGTGTAGCCGACAACCAGTGTCCGGCGCGGGCCCTCGACAATCCGTTCCACTACCGCTGGGATGGTCTCCTCGAAGCTGAACGTCGGCTTGGCCGTGGCTGGATCGATTGGCTGGAGGTCGAGGTCGCCGGCGTCGTAGCCAACGACCAGCAGGCGACCGCCGTCGACCAGGCCGAGCGCGCTCACTCCGCGCGCCACCGCCACGCTGGCCATGCCGGTCCCGTTCTCGTCGAAGATCAGCGCTTGTTCGTCGCCGGCGACGAGAATACGGCCTGCCTGGTAGGCAATCGCGCTCGCCTTGCTGGCCAGCTGGCGGCTGCCTGCGCTTGCCTGGCCAGGATCGGCATCGGCATCGGCATCGGCATCGGCGTGGCGGCCGCCAGTCTCGACGGCGCCGAGAGTGGCAGCACCGTCCAGCAAGAGCGCGTGACCTGCTGCCAGCACGAGGCAACCGTGTCTGGTTGCAGCGAGCTGGCTATTGACAGGCATCTCGACCGCTGGCTCAGGCGCGCCCGCCGCGCTCTTCAAGGACACGGTGGCAAGATGTCGATCCGCGGACATGCTCCAGAGCTGGATCTCCTCGTCGAAATCCAGGATGCACAGCAGATCGCCGCCGCCGGCTGGCGCACGACT